>CAZDYS010000166.1:0-8106 GCA_964509445.1 uncultured Planctomycetaceae bacterium | reverse complement strand
AGCTCCTCGACGTGGGCGCCCTGGTCGAGGAGCTGCTCGCGGGCGACTCGCTCGGGGCTCCCCCGGCGCCCGCGCGTCGACCGGAGGCGACGGCGCGCGAGGAGGTGTCCGACATCCTGGACGTGGGCGCCCTGGTCGAGGAGCTGCTCGCGGGCGACTCGCTCGGCACGGATGCCCCGCGGTACCTGTTCCGCTGCGAGAAGCCGGTCCGCATCCACCGCGAGCGCGGTGGGCTCGCACCGGCACTGGAAGGACTCCTGAGCCTCGCGCGCTTCGGCGCCGGTGGCGAGGGCGTGGTCGGCGCGACGGTGGAGCCCTCCACCACGGGCGACGGCGAGACCGCCGACGCGGCGCGCATTCGCCTCGAGTTCCCGGCCGGGCCCCTCCCGGAGGAAGCGCGCACGGATCTCCTGGACAAGCCCCTGAAGCTCCCGCGGGAGCTCGGCTCGGTCGTACGCAAGGCGCGTCGCGCGGCCTCGGACCTGCGCGAGGCGGGAGCCCGCGTGTCGCTGGCCCGGCTGCAGGAGGACCGCTTGCGGATCGACGTGCAGCTCGGCGGCGCGCACGGCTCCGCTCCGGCCTCGGACGCCCCGGAGGCGGACGGCGGATCGGAGACCGCGCGAGGGCCGGAAGCCGAGGGCGAGTCCGCCGCGCGGCAGGCCAAGCCCGAGGACCCGTTCGCCTGAGCCCCTGCGCCCGGTTTCCTCCCGGGCCACCGAAGCGGACCGAACGGGCATCAAGGCGCCCCCCGGTCGATGTCGAGGAAAGTGGACACCCGCTCCGCCCATGTCCACGCCCCGCATCCTGCTCCTCGACCACGCGTCCCCGTCCCGCGAGCGCCTCGCTCACGAGCTCGCCTCCGCGGGCTACCACGTCGAAGCGCGCGAGGAGGCCGAGCAGGCGGCGACGTTCCTCCGCCAGGCCGCCGTGGACCTCGTCCTCGGCGAGATCGAGCGCACCGGGAGCACGCTGGCGGCGGCGGGCCTCGACCCCGCCCAGGCGCCGTCGGTCGTTCTCCTGGAGGACTTCGGAGGGCTGGATGAGGCCTACGCGTCCCTGCGCGCCGAGGCCTTCGACTCGCTGGCGCGCCCGATCTCGGACGAGGAGGTCCTACGCGTCGTGGAGCGCGCGCTCGACCACCGCGAGCTCGTGGCCGAGAACCGCCGCCTGCGGGGGGGCTTCTCGGACGCCACCGAGCTCGGCGGACTGATCACGCGCGACGCGCGGATGGCGCGCACGTTCCAGACGCTCCTCGCGGTCGCGCCGTCGGACGCGACCGTGCTGGTGACCGGGGAGAGCGGTACCGGCAAGACGGTCCTGGCGCGCGCCCTGCACGAACACTCCGGGCGCGCGGAGGGACCCTTCGTCGCGGTCAACTGCGGCGCGATCCCGTCCTCGCTCTTGGAGAGCGAGCTCTTCGGACACGTGAAGGGCGCCTTCACCGGCGCGCACCAGGATCGCGTCGGGAAGTTCGAGGCCGCGGACGGCGGGACGATCTTCCTCGACGAGCTGGGCACGGCCTCCCTGGAGCTCCAGGTGAAGCTGCTGCGCGTGCTCGAGGAGTCGCGCTTCGAGCGCGTCGGCGAGTCGGTCTCCCGGACCGTCGACACGCGGCTCGTGGCCGCGACGAACGCGGACCTCGAGGCCGAGGTCGCCGCCGGTCGATTCCGCTCGGACCTCTACTATCGGATTCACGTCGTCCCGCTGGAGCTCCCGTCCCTGCGCGAGCGACCGAGCGACGTCCCGCTCCTGGCGGACCTGTTCCTCGCGCGGTTCGGGGAGCTGCACGGCCGGCCGGGGCTCCGTTTCCGCCCGTCCGCCCGCGCGGCGCTGGTCGCGCACGCCTGGCCCGGGAACGTCCGGGAACTCGAGAACACGCTCGAGCGCGCGGTGCTGCTCGCGCAGGGCGAGGACCTGGGGCCGGAAGACCTGTGGCCCGGCGGCGAGGTGCCCGTCGAGACCGACCGGCTCCGGGACCGCGAGGCGGACGCCCCCCACCTCGAGGACCTGCCCCTGGGGCCGCTCAAGGAGGTCCTGGGCGTCCCGGAGCGCTACCTGATCCGTCGCGCGCTGGTCCACCACGGCGGGAGCCGTCAGCTCACCGCGCGCACCCTCGGGATCAACCGCACGACCCTCTTCAACAAGATGCGCAAGTACGATCTCTTGGACTTCCCCTCCGGAGGAAACGGCGAGACGATGGAGGACCCCTCGTCCGCGGGGCCTTCCTCCTGAACGCATGATCAAGTTGCGCCTCTTCCTGGTCTTGATGGCGGCCGGCATGGTCGCCCTCCTGATCCAGCTGGCCCGCCTCCACGCGGGCCAGACGCCGGAGAGCTTGCTCGAGCGTGCCCGCGAGGAGCTGACCGCCGAGGAGCCCGACTACGACGGGGCGTTCCTGCGGATCGATCGGGGACTCGCGCAGTGCCGCACGCCGGAGACCGAGGAGCTCAAGAAGGAGCTCGCGCGCACGCGCATCCTGCTGCACCGCAGCCGCTGGGAGCACGGGCGCGAGAATCCCGACGCGCTGCAGGACGAGAGCGACCTCGACCAGGTGCTGATCCTCGGCACGAAGTACCTCGAGCGCTTCGACCTGGAGGACAAGGAGATCCTGCGCATCGCCGCGCTCTCGGGCGTCGACGCCGAGAAGCCCGAGAAGGCCCTGGCGTTCCTCAAGCAGCTCGAGAAGGTCGGCGAGGCGGAAGCGAGCGATCGCCTGCTGCGCGCCGAAGCCCACGCCCTGAGCAGCGAGAAGACGCTCAGCTCCATCCCGAGCCTGCTGACGACGGAGCTGCCGGCGAACGAGGCGATGGAGATCTACGCGGTCGTGCGCGAGGCCTGCGCGCGGCCCCCCGATCACCCCCAGCGGATCGCCGCGCTCGAGCGCCTCGAGAAGGAGCTCCCCCGGAAGATCGTCATGCGGGCGATGCGCCAGATCAGCCGCGCCTCGAAGGACCTCGGCCTCGCGACGACCTACTACCTGCTCGTGCTCGAGGAGGTGCCGTCGGGCCAGGCCATCGTCGGACTCCAGGACATCCTGGTGGACGCGCGCTCGCACCAGAAGGCGATCGACCTCGCCGTGCTCGCGCTGGGACGCCCGGACCTGACCGACATCGAGCTGGTGGTGCACTCCACCATCCGGACGCTCCTGCGCGCGGACCGGCATCGCGAGGCGCGCATCCTGATGACCAAGCTCGTCGGGACCGAAGAGCGACCGGGCTCGGTGGACCTGGACTTCGAGACCCTCGACACGAAGCGACTCTACGCCTGGTGTCCCCTGTTCCTGGAGCTCGAGTCCTGGGACCAGCTGCGGGAGAGCACGAACATGATCCTCGGTCGCGCGGGCACGTCGACGGAGGTCGACGACCGGCTCGAGGAGGCGCGCTTCTACTCCGGGCTCTCCTGCGCGAACCTCTCCCCCAACAAGAACTCGGGGCTCGCGAGCGAGGCCTTCTGGAAGCTCAGTCAGGTCGAGGCGCGCGGCCGCGAGCTCTACCCGGGGATGTTCCTCGAGCTCAACGAGGCCATGGCCCGCTGCGTCTCCCGGCCCAACCCGGGCGAGGAGGCGCGCATGCGTCGCGGGTTCGTCATGGCCGCGACGGACGCGGCGCCGCTCGAGTTCCAGAGCGATCGACTGCGCCGCGTCGCGGGCCGGGCCTACCGCATGATGGGACAGATCCTCATGCGGGAGGTGAACCCGCTGGAGGCGGAGAGCGCCTTCACGCACGCGCTCCGGCTGCTCCCGGAGGAGCGCGCGACCGTCGAGCGGGCCTGGGAGGAGGCCGGCGAGGCGGCGATCGAGAAGCGCGGGCGCAAGGTGCGCGGCATCTCGCGCAGCCCGTGGACGAAGAACGACCAGGGGCTCTATCCGGAGATGGGCCCCTTCGAGGCCTGCCTGCGCGCCGAGTCCGGACTGAAGAGCGGCCGCTACGTGCTCGACGTCGCCACGCTGCTGCAGCCGGTCCTGGTCGAGTATCCGGGCCTCCCGCGGGCGCTGCAGGCCCTGGCGCGGACCGAGCTCCTGCGCGATCGCTACGACCGCGCGATCGACGCGGAGCTGGAGCTGTTCGAGAGCGGTCAGGTGCTCGCGTCGGGCCTCGAGTTCCTGCGCACGATCCCGAAGGCGCGCTTCTCCGGCGACCAGCTGCGTCGCTGGATGGCCTTCGATCCGATCGGCGCGGGCTTCGAGGGCTTCGTCGAGAGCCTCGGAGAGGAGGGCCAGCTCGGTCTCCTCTACGACACCGTCCTGCGGCAGGTGCGCTCGCCCGAGGTCCTCACGCCGGACCAGGTCCTGTCCGCGGCCCGCGCCTGCGAGCGCCTCGAGCGCCCGGACATCGCGCACGAGCTGTTGGTCCAGCTCGACCCGGAGGAGGAGGCGTTCGCCCACAACATCGACCTCGCGCTCCGCATCGGATTCCTGATCAGCGAAAGCCTCGACCGGCCGCGGGCCCTGGCGGAAGTGGCGGAGCTCGTGGTGCAGGCGGACCCCTTGAGCCTGCGTCACGCCGATGAGCTCGTGGGCGCCGCGAGCCTGGTCCTGACGACGCGCTTCCTCGACCCGCTCGAGGAGATCCTCGATCACGCGCTGCAGTCGCCGCGGAACGACCGCGGCCCGCTGCTCCTGCGGCTGGCGCTGCTGCACCTCGACCGCGGAGAGTGGGAGGCGGCGGCGGAGGCCATCGATCGCGCCGAGCCCTACCTCGAGGACGACTCCGCCGTGTTCTGCCGCATGCTGCTCGACCTCGAGCGCGGGGACGCTCCCGGGGTCGTCACGATCGCCGAACGTCTGGCGGAGTCGCGCGAGGATCCGCTGCAGCGCGCGCTGTTCAGCGTCCTCGCGGGCGAGGCCGTCTCGACCCGGGAGGCCTTCGCCGCGATCCCGCCGGGCTCGGCACCGCAGCTCCCCTACCTGCTGGCGCTGTTCAGCGGACCCGGCGCCGAGGCGCGGCCGTACCTCGACGAGGCCTGGGCGGAGCTCGACACCCAGCTGGTCGCGTGCCTGTTCCTCGCGTCGGACATGGAGACCTTCGCGAGCTGGAGCCTGCGGCGTCTGGCAGGGTTGTCCGAGGAGACGCGAACGAGCCCCGTGGGCACGCTCCTCAGTGCCCTGGCCTGGTACCGGCTGGACCAGGCGGAGCGCGCCAAGGCCGCGCTGCGACTCAGCACGGCGGAGGGAGACGACCCGGCCCACTGGGCGCTGCTCGAGGGACTGCTGCGAGACTCCGCGGCGCGGGAGGTTCCCGGATCCCGGGGGCCCGAGCTCGCCGCGCTGCTGGTCTTCCTCGCGGACAAGGCCGACCGCTTCGGTGCCCAGGCGATCGCTCCGGAAGAGCTCGCGCTGGTCCGGAACTACCAGCTGCGCGGCGAGCCGAGCGAGATGCGAGCCGTGCTGGCCGCCGGTCTGCGCGACCGGCCGGACGCGTTCCTGCTGCAGCTCGAGTACGCGCGTGCGACCGCCGACGCGGGCCTGCGCTCGGAGGCCCTGGACGCCTACGAGCGCGTCTTCGAGGCGCACCGCGTCGCGTCGCTGCCCTTCGTGACCGAGGCCGTCGACCTCTTGCTGGCGGGCCTCTACGACGGGGAGATCAGCGAGGCCGCCGCCTGGCTCGAGCTCGACGCGCTGGAGGCGCTGTTCCCCGAACACCCGTCTCTTCCCCGCGTCCTCGCGACCCTCCGCGTGGGCAACTCCGAGCAGTCGCTCGACTGGAGCGTGCAGCGCGCCTGGGAGCAACTCGATCGCTTCCGCCAGCGCAACGACCGAGCGTCTATCGAGTCGATCCGGACCGGAGAGGTGGCGAAGTGGGCCGAGCTCTACGGCCGCTACGACCCCGCCCTGGCCGAGAGCTTCACGCGGGAGGAGCTGGACCGCGCGCCGGACTCCCTGGGGCTGTGGCGCGTCTGGTGCGACACGCTGGTCGGGCTGGACCGCCGGGAAGAGGCGCTGCGCGTGCTCGACGCCCTGCTGACCGTCGTTCCCTCCGAGGAGCTCGAGAGCCAGCGTTCGGTGCTGCGCATCGACCTGGGCCTGCCGCTGGGCGGCGAGGCCGCGCGGATGGTGCGGAACGAGGAACGACGGGAGGCGGACCCGGCGCTGGCGCTACGCTGCTCGATCGCTCTCCTGCAGCGTGGCGGCGCCATGCGCGACCTCGCGGCGGAGTGGGCGTTCCGCCTGTGGGAGGACCGCCGCCGCAACGACCTGAACGCGAGCCCCTTCGGACGCCAGCTCGCGCTCGCGGTCATGCGCTGGGACCGCCCGCGCGCGCTGGAGGTGCTCGACGAGACGCTGGCCGAGGTCCGCGATCCGATCGAGGCGCTCCTCCTGCGTGCGACCCGCGGTCTGGTCGGCCTCCCGCTGCCGGAGGAGTTCGACGCGCCGGGCGAGGACCAGGGCGATCCCGAGGAGGGCGCCCAGGACTCCGCGGAGAGCACTCCGGAGAGTGCGCTCACGACCGCCCCGGCGGAACGCCAGTAGCGTCCGTCGCGTCAGCTCAGTCCGCCGTCGATCGAGACGACCTGACCGGTCATGTAGCCGGCCTCGGCGGAGAACAGGTAGCGCACCAGCGCACCGACCTCCTCGGGCCGCCCCATCCGCGCGAGCGGCGCCTGCTGCACGACCTCCTCCGGAAGGCCCGAGACCATGTCCGTCTCGATGAACCCGGGCGCGACCGCGTTGACGGTGATCGAGCGCTTCGCGAGCTCCAGCGCGAGCGAGCGCGTCGCACCGATCAGACCGGCCTTGGACGCCGCGTAGTTGACCTGCCCGCGGTTCCCGCGCACGCCCGCGTAGCTCGACATCGTGACGATGCGGCCCCCGTCGCGCAGG
Organism: uncultured Planctomycetaceae bacterium; assembly: GCA_964509445.1. Classification (GTDB taxonomy): domain Bacteria; phylum Planctomycetota; class UBA1135; order UBA1135; genus CAZDYS01. Next base: position 1,286 of record CAZDYS010000166.1, on the reverse strand, counting down.
CGGACCAGCGGCATCACCAGCGGCTGGACGACGTTGTAGAAGCCGTCGAGGTTCGTCCGCAGCACGCGGTCCCAGGCCTCCTCGCGCATCGACGCGAGCGGACCGTCGTCGGTGACGCCTGCGTTGACGACCAGGCCCCAGTAGGCCCCGTTCGCCTGGACGTCCTCCTCGAGCGTCCGGCGCGTCGCCTCGCGGTCGGACACGTCGAAGCCGAGCAGGCTGGCGTGCCCCCCCGAACCGCGGATCTCGTCCGCGACCGCCTCGGCCTGTTCGCGACCGGAGCGGTATCCCAGCACGAGCTCGAAGTCGTCGGGAGCGAGGGCGCGAGCGATCGCGGCGCCGATGCCGCGGCTCCCGCCGGTGATGAGGACGCGACGCATGATCAGAGCACGAAGTTGACGAGACGACCGGGGACGACCACGACGCGACGGGGCTCGCCCGCCTCCAGCCAGCTGGCGACGGCCTCGCGGCCGAGGCGCTCGAGAGCCTCCTTGTCCGCGTCCTTGGCGGCCGAGACCTTGGCGCGCAGCTTCCCGTTCACCTGCACGACCAGCTCGAAGGTGTCCTCGACCAGGTAGGCCGGGTCGACCTGGGGCCAGGGAGCGCGCGTGACCGATCCCTCGCAGCCGAGGCGCGACCAGAGCTCCTCCGCGATGTGCGGCGCGAACGGCGACAGCGCGCACAGGAAGCGCTCCGCCTGGGAGCGCGTGAGCGCCTCGCGCCGCTTGGTGGCCTCGTTGACGAAGGTCATCAGCGCGGCGATCGCCGTGTTGTAGTTGAAGTGCTCGAACGAGGCGTCGATGCGCTGGAGCGCCTTGGCCAGCTCGCGCTCGAGCACGAGCGAGTCTCCCTCCAGGGCGTCCGCGAAGCTCGTGCGGATCGGCTCGGTCCCCTCCTCGTCGACGAACACGCGCCAGGCGCGGTCGAGGAAGCGTCGCGAGCCCCCCACGTCGCGGGGGTTCCAGGGCTTGGACTCGCCCAGCGGCCCCATGAACATCTCGTAGACGCGGAAGGTGTCGACGCCGTACTGGGAGATCACGTCGTCCGGGTTGACGACGTTCTTCAGGGACTTGGACATCTTCGCGATGACCTGCTCGAGCTCCTCGCCCGAGGCCGTCAGCCGCGCGGTCCCGTCCTCGCCCTCGGTGACCTCGTCGCTCGGCACCAGCCGACCGTCCTTGTCGCGGAACGCGAAGGCGGTCAGGAGTCCCTGGTTGAACAGCGACTGGAAGGGCTCCTTCGTGGTCACCAGGCCGCAGTCGTAGAGGACCTTGTGCCAGAAGCGT
>CAZDYS010000165.1:0-8117 GCA_964509445.1 uncultured Planctomycetaceae bacterium | reverse complement strand
TGCTAGAGGACGATGGAGCAGGTGTCCCGGCTCTCGATGGTGGCGACGAGCTTCTGCTCGCCTTCGGACGTGACCACTTCGATGCGGTCGCCGATCGCACCGCTCTGCAGTGCGTGGGCCTGGACGCGCGCCTCGATGGCCCCCTTGCGGACCTTGAGATGGATGCCCTGGCCGGCGGCGACGACGGTCGGACGCTGGACGTCGAGGGCGGTGACGATCACGCCCGGCGTCATGTCCCGCAGCGCGACCGAGCCGCGCAGGAGACGCATGTCGACGCCTTCCGGCTCGCCGAGGCTGCGCTTCGTGCGCCGGCGCTCGAACATGTCGGCCGTCAGGATCTGGCCCGCGCGCACGTCCTTCGCGAGCACCTGGCGCGTCTCCCAGACGTCGACCTCCCAGCTCGTCCACACGGTGCGGTAGCGCGCGCCGTCGACGTGGATCTCGACCGGGATGGAGATCGTCTTGCTGTGCTCCGGGATCGTGTCGAGCCGCGCGCGGATCACGTGGTCGCTCGAGCCGGCCGGAACCTCGACCGCGGCGACCTCCATGACGGAGCGGAAGGTCACCTCCTTGCCCAGGAGCTGCCGACGCAGGTGGACCTCCGCCTCCTGGAGGATGCGGTGACCTGGGATGTGCTCGACCTCGGGATGGACGCGGATCGCACGCTGACCGAGGAACCGCGGCGCGACGCCCGGCAGGGCGCGGGCGAGGGTGCGCTCGATCTGATCGACGCGGAAAACGCGGCTGTAGCCGGGCGAAGGGGCGTAGCCGAGCTCCACGGCCTCGACGCGCGCGACCACCGCGAGGTCGTCACCCACGATCTGAGCGATCTCCCCGAGCTCGACCTCGGTGCCGCGCACGCCGGCCTCCATGCCGAGCGTGATGGTGACGGACCCCTTGAGGTCGCCGTCGTTGTCGTCGACCGCGATCGGCAGGACGCCGAGCAGGACGGTTGCGAGGAAGGACAACATGCGATCAGACGAGGTTGGAGACCTGCTGGAGCATCTCGTCCGCGACCTGGATGGTCCGGCTGTTCACCTCGTAGTTCCGCTGCGCCTGGATCAGGCCGATCAGCTCGTCCACGACGGAGACGTTCGAGCGCTCGAGCGAACCCTGGCGGAGGAAGCCGGCCCCCTGCAGTCCGGGCGGCACGTTGATGGGCGCGCCGGAGGAGTCCGTGGGGCTGAAGAAGTTCAGGCCCTCGGCGCGCATGCCCGCGGGGTTCGGGAAGCGCGAGAGCAGGATCTGACCGACGGTCTGCAGGTTCTCCGTGCCCTCGACGCGCACCTGGACGGTGCCGTCGGAGCCGACGGTGATTCCGAGCGCCGTGGGCGGGATGACGATGTTCGGCTCGAGGCGGTAGCCGTCGACCGTCGTGAGCGAGCCGTCCGCGTCCTGACGGAACGCACCGTCACGCGTGTAGCTGAACGTTCCGTTGCCGCGGTTGATGCGGAACATGCCGTCGCCCTGGATTCCGATGTCCAGCGGGTTGTTCGTGAGCTCGAGGTTGCCCTGCGAGTGCAGCTTGATGGAGCTCGACACCTCGGAACCGGAACCGACCTGCAGACCCGTGGGAGTCCGCAGCGTGGTGGTGGTGGCGGCGCCCGGCTCGCGCAGGGTCGAGTAGAGCAGGGACCGGAAGTTCAACCGGTTGCGCTTGAACCCGGACGTGTTCACGTTCGCGATGTTGTTGGCGATCGTGTCGACGTTGGTCTGCTGGGACTGCATGCCGGAAGCGGCGCTGCGCATGGCTCGGAACACGGCGACTCCTGGTTTCAGGAAGGGGTGGCTAGGCAGACTGCCGCGTCAGGCGGCTGTAGCTCTGCTGGATGGAACGGGTGAGGTTCGAGACGGATTCGAACGCTCGTTGAATGCCGATCATCGCGACGATCTCCTCGAAGCCGGCGGCATTCGATTGCTCGAGGGAGTACTGGTGGATGGACCCGGTGACGGTCGCTTCCTTCGCCCTCGAGGGCGCGGCCCAGTAACCGCCGCGCACCTGCTGCAGCTGGTTGCGGTCGAGGAAGTCGCGGAGCTTGAGCTGGCCGAGGTCCTGCACGCCTTGCTTCACGTTGCCGGCGCCGTCGACCACGATCTCGACGCCGTTGCCGTCGATCGTTCCGCCGCGGCGCTCCCAGGCGACCTCGAAGCCCTCCTCGGTCACGAGCACGCCCTGCTGCGTCAGGCGGAACGAGCCGGTCCGGGTGTAGAGCTCCCCCTCCGGTCCCTCGACCGCGAAGAAGCCGTCCCCGAACATCGCGAGGTCGTAGGGGCGACCCGTGCGCTCCAGGTTGCCCTGGCTGAAGTCCGTGTGGCCCTGGACCTCCTGGCCGCGGATCTGGCGTCGATCCCGCTGCACGCTGAACTCGTGCGTCGCGCTGGTGTTGCGCTTGTAGCCCGAGGTACCGAGGTTGGCGATGTTCGCCGCGATGGCGTCCAGGCGCTGCTCGTGGCCGACCATGGCGACGGCTGCGCGGTAGAGTCCGACACTCATGGCGGCTCGGGACGCAAGGCCGGTGCCAAGCGCCGAACCACGTTCTCGGCGCTTTCAAGGCCGATTTTGGCGGACGCGAACGGTCGCCTCCGCCGCCCCCGTCAAGCGCTTCCGCCCGGGGGCGGAAAGGAGTTCCCCTCAGGCCTTGCGGCGCCGCAGCCGGGAGGGATGCCGGAAGCAGGAGAGCTCGTGGTCGTTCACGACCCCCACCGCCTGCAGGTAGGCGTAGACGATCGTCGAGCCCACGAAGCGGAACCCGCGCCGCTTCCAGGCCTTCGAGATCGTGTCCGAGAGCTCGGTCCGCGCCGGCACCTCGCGCCAGGACCGCCAGCGGTTCACCACCGGCTCGCCGTCGACGAAGCTCCACAGGTGCTTCGCGAAGCTGCCGTGCTCCTCCTGGACCTCGAGGAACAGGCGCGCGTTGGAGACGGCGGAGTCCACCTTCAGCCGGTTGCGGATGATCCCCGGGTCCGCGAGCAGTCGCTTCTTCTTCGCCGCGGTGTAGCGGGCGACCCGCTCCGGGTCGAAGTCGTCGAACACCTCGCGGTAGCGCTCGCGCTTCTTCAGCACGGTCTCCCAGGAGAGCCCCGCCTGGGCTCCCTCCAGCACCAGGAACTCGAACAGGGTGCGGTCGTCGTGGACCGGCTCGCCCCACTCCTCGTCGTGGTAGGGAATCTCCGCGGGCGTGCGCGCCCAGCCGCAGCGCTTCGGTTCCTGCATCGCGGGCGATCCTAGCGAGCTCCCACGGTCTTCCCAGCGCGGACGAGACGGCTTTCCCCGGGCGGGACCGAGGGAATCGCGGAGCCCACGTACAATGCGCGGCCGTTCCGTCCTCCTGCCCCGGCACTTCCCATGCGACAGCTCCTGCGCTCGCTCCTCTGCGCGCTCCTCCTCGTCACCCCGGCCCTCGCGCAGCGGGACGTCCCCACGGCCGAAGAGGCCAACGCCCTGGTCCAGTCCGGTCGCTTCGAGGAGGCCGAGGCCGCCTGGCGCAAGCGCACGGAGGTCGACCGCCTCGACGCGAAGGCGCACTTCATGCGCGCCTACTGCCTGCACGCGTCGAGGCGCCTGGACGAGGCCCACGAGGCACACATCTTCGCGGCTCGCTTCCCGGAGTACACGGCGACGGCGCTCTACAACCACGCCTGCGTCCACGCGCTCCGTGGGGAGAAGGAGGCGGCGTTCGTCGCGCTGCGCGAGGCCGTCGCCGCGGGCTTCAACGACGCGCAGCTCCTGGAGTCCGACGAGGAGCTGGTCAGCCTGCGTGAGGACGGACGCTTCGAGGCCATCCAGCTCGAGCTGCGCGGCAAGTCGAAGGGCATGCTCGCGAAGCTGCCGGCGGCGCGGCGCTTCGACTTCTACCTGGGCGACTGGACCCGCCGCAACGGCGACCGCGTCGAGCGCCGCCTCCAGGTCACGAGCGCGTTCGACGGCAACGGCATGATCATCTCCTCGCGCGACGCGGAGACCGGCAAGACCACGGACACGAGCATCCTGATGTTCGACGAGGCGGACGCGATCTGGCGTCAGATCTGGATCGGCAAGGACGGGATGACCGTGACGCTGGAGGGCCGCTTCCAGGGAGACGCGATGGTGCTCCGGCAGGTGTCCCAGGACGGCAAGGCGAAGAAGAGCGCGCGCGCGGTCTATTCGAACGTCTCCGAGAACGGGTTCAGCTACCAGTGGCAGAGCTCGATCGACGGCGGACGCACCTGGGAGACGATGGCGACGCGCATCTTCACGCGCGAGGACGCCTGAGGCCGTGACGATCGCGATCGCGCGGGAGGTGTCGCGTTCGCTCGCCCACTGCGAGCTCACCCATCTCGACCGCTCCCCCATCGACGTCGAGCGCGCGCGGTCCCAGCACGCGCGCTACTGCGCGACGCTCGAGGAGCTGGGCTGCGAGCTCGTGCTCCTGCCGGAGGAGAAGGAGCTGCCGGACGCGGTGTTCGTGGAGGACACCGCGCTGGTGTTCGACGAGGTCGCCGTCCTGATGCGCCCCGGTGCGGTGTCGCGCCAGCCCGAGACCCTGTCGGTGGAGCTCGCCCTGGCCGACCACCGGCCGGTCCGCCGCCTCGAGGGACCCGGCACCGTGGACGGAGGCGACGTGATCGTGATCGAGAGAGACGTCTACGTGGGCCTCAGCTCCCGCAGCACCGAGAGCGGCGTCGCGGAGCTCAGCGGCGTGCTGGCGCCGTGGGGCTACCGGGTGCACGGCGTGGCGCTGCGCGACTGCCTGCACCTGAAGACCGCCGCTTGCTGGATCGGCGGGAACACGGTGCTCGCCAACCCCGACTGGATCGACCCCGCACGGCTCGGCGAACGCGACGTGATCCTCGTCGACCCCACGGAGCCCTTCGCCGCCAACGCGTTCCCGGTCCACGGGACGGTGGTGCACGCCGAGGCGTTCGAACGGACGCGCGCGCGCATCGAGTCCGCGGGCTTCTCCGTCGCTCCGGTCCCGGCCGACGAGCTCGCGAAGGCCGAGGGAGGCGTCACCTGCTGCAGCCTGCTCCTCGCGAGGAGCTGAGCGGCACGAAAAAAAGAAGAGGCCCGAGCGAGCCACGCTCGAACCTCTTCCTCAGCCGGTTGGCTGATCGCTGAGGCCGTTGGGAAACGGCGGCGAGTCCATCGTGCCTACGGACTCGCATCGACAATGGGTTGGTTTGCTTTTCAGCGATCTCCTCCTACCGAGATCGTCTGTTAGACGATGTTCACCACCTCCGACAGGAGCTCGTCCTGCACGGTGACGACTCGCGCGTTGGCCTGGAAGCCACGCTGAGCCTGAATGAGTCGAACGAACTCCTCCGCCGTGTCGACGTTGGAGGTCTCGAGCGCACCGCCGACGACCTCGCCGGCGCGCGCCTGGTTGCCACCCCCGAGCACGCGGGCGCCACTGTTCGCGGTCGCGCGGTAGTAGTTGCCACCGACGTCCTCGAGACCTTCGTCGTTCTGGAAGGTCGCGATGCCGAACGTGCCGAGCACCTGGGACTGTCCGTTCGTGTAAGACCCGAGGATCGAGCCGTCCGCCAGCGCCTCGAGGTTCGCGAGCTCACCGGACGTGTAGCCGTCCTGGAAGTCCGCGATCACGCTCGAGGGGTTACCGAACTGCGTGAGCCCGTCGAACTGGCCCGAGGTGCCGAGGTCGATCGAGATCGTCTGGGCGGCCAGAGTGCCGAACTGCACCTCGATGTCGCCGGACGTCGGGGTCTGGATCGAGCCGTTCTCGTTGAACGTGATGCCGTTGATCGAGCCCTGGATGATCGTGCCCTCGTCGTCCGGGACGGTGGCGTCGAGGTTCCAGCTGCCGTCCGCCTGGCGCTCGTAGTTCAGCGTCAGGATGTGCGGCGAGCCGTTGGAGTCGAAGATCTCGAGCGAGGTCGTGACCTCGTCCGGGCCCGCACCGTTGGTGGTCACGGCGAAGAAGCCCGAGGCCCAGTCGCTCTGGCCGGTCTGGTTCGCGCTGTCCGTGATCGAGAGCGAGAGCTCCGCCTCACCGGACGCGTCCGCGGTCACCGTGAGGCGCCCCGTCCCGTCGTCGAAGCCGACCGTCGACTGCGTGTAGGCCGCGTCCAGGAACGCCACCAGGTCGTCGATCGTCGTGCCGTCCACCCCGTAGGTGAACGACTGCACGACCGGAGAGCCGTCGGCGTCCGTTCCCGCGATGTTGAGCTCGTCCCCGGCCTGGTAGTCCGAGGAGTTGATCGTCAGGTCGTTGAGATCGGTCGAGCCGACGGCGCTGGACTCGGTGCCCTGCACGTAGTCGCTCAGGCCCAGGAGTCCCTTGAGGTCCTTGCCAACCTCGCCGGACACGATCTGGATCGTCGACGCGGTCCCGCTGCGCTCGGTCGTCAGGGTGATCGTGTTGCCGGCGCCGACCGTGGCGGTGATGTCCTCGGTCTGCGCGTTGATCTCGTTCACGATGTCGAGCGAGGTCAGAGGCGCACCGGTCCCCGCGATCGACACCAGCTGCGGAGCCCCACCGTTGGCGACCATCTCGAGGGTCCAGGTCTCGCCCGCGGGCACGGTGAACGGCTCGGGAACGGAGCCGGTCATGCTCGCTTCCTGGCCCTGGTTGAACGAGGTCGAGGAGGTGAGCTCCTCGGAGAGCGGGCCGGTGACGACCGCGGGCAGGTTGCCGGTGAAGCCCATCGACGTGGTCGCCGAGGGCGGCAGCACGGAGGTCGTGTCGATCGAGAACGCCGAGCCGGAGCTGTCGAGCACGCGGTTGCCGGTCCGCTGATCGATCATGTTGCCCGCGGAGTCGAGCCCGAAGGTGCCGACGCGCGTGTAGAGCGTCTGCTGCCCGTCACTCACCGCGAAGAAGCCACGACCCAGGAGAGCGAGGTCGAAGTTCCGGCCGGTGGAGTCGAGCGCTCCCTGACCCATGAAGCGGTCCACGGAGGCGAGCGAGACGCCGAGGCCGACCTGGAGCGGGTTGGTACCCCCGACCTGGCCCGCGGGCGGCGTCGCCTCGCGCAGGGTGACGGACAGGAGGTCCGAGAAGACCGCTCGCGACGACTTGAAGCCCGGCGTGTTGGTGTTCGCCAGGTTGTTGCCGATCACGTCGATCCAGCTCTGGTGGGCGCGCAGGGCGCCGAGTGCTGCGATGAATGCCACGGTGAGTCTCTAGCGTTGGGTCAGGCGGTCGTCGTTTCGTCGTTCTCGGAGCCGTCTCCGTCCCCCGCGTCCTCGGAGGTCTCGGAACCGCCTTCCGCCGGCCCGTGGATCTCCGTGACCGTCGCGAGCGGGACGTTCTGTCCGTCGATCTCGAGGATCGCGAGGCCGTCCGTGAGCTTCACGCGCTCGACGTCCCCGGTCGACTGGATGCCCGTCTCCGGGTCCATCCAGGTCACCGACTGACCGAGCAGGTTGCTCGAGCCCGTCAGCTGCGAGAGCAGCGCGTTCGACTGGTTCAGCGCGATCGAGGCGATCAGGTTGTCGTTCACCTGCTCGAGCTGCTCGAGCGAGGAGAAGGTCGCGAGCTGCTCCACGAACGCCTCGTTCTCGGCCGGGTTGAGCGGGTCCTGGTTCTCGAGCTGAGCGACGAACAGCTGCATGAACGCGTCGCTGCCGAGCTCCTCGCTGTTGAACTTGCTGTCTTGGGAAGCGCCCGTGATCGGGTCGCTCGCATTCACACCGGTGAGGTCCATGAGATCGAGAGAGGGGGTTAGGCGTACGTGTCCAGGGAGCCGTCGTGCGTCGAAGGCACGCGCTCGGATTCTTCGGAGGTCCCGTCCGGAAGGGTCCCGGGCGCGGCTTGGTCGGGGGTGGAGGTCCGCTGCGCGGCCTCGCGCTGGGGGGTCTCCTCCCCGCGGGCGTGCGCGCCGAAGCCCAGCTCGACGTCGATGCTCTCGGCGTGGAAGCCCTGCTGCGCCAGAACGGCGCGCAGCTCCGGAGCCTGGCGCTCGAGCAGCTCGAGCGTCCGCTCGTTGTCGACGCGCACGACGGTCGAGAGGCGTCCCTCGTCGATCTTCATGCGAATCGAGAGGCGCCCGAGGTCGGCCGGGGTCAGCTGGACGGTCACCTCGCGACCGCCTTTCTGTAGAGAGAGACGGATCTGCTTGATCACCTCCGCCGCTCGATCGATCAGCTCGACGTCGGGCGCCGCCGGCGTCGCGCC
>CAZDYS010000164.1:0-8128 GCA_964509445.1 uncultured Planctomycetaceae bacterium | reverse complement strand
TCGCTCGGCGTGCACGAGTCGCAGTCGCGGCTGTGGGAGAACCTCGTTGGGCGCAGCCGGGCGTTCTGGGAGTGGTGCCTGCCGGTGCTGCAGCAGCACCTGCCGGGGACCGAGGCGGTCACGGTCGACACCCTGTGGCCGGCGCTGAACACGATCCGTCCCTCCCTGATTCGCGTCGAGGCCGACCAGGGCACCTACGACCTGCACATCGCCGTGCGCTTCGAGGTCGAGCGCGCGCTGTTCGCCGGCGAGATCGCGCTCGACGAGCTGCCCGAGGCCTGGGACACGAAGGTCGAGGAGCTCCTGGGCATTCGGGCCGACGACGTCGCGGACGGCGTGCTGCAGGACATCCACTGGTCGATGGGCGCGATCGGCTACTTCCCGACCGACACGCTGGGCAACCTGATCAACGCGCAGCTGTTCGAGGCGGCGGAGGCCGCGCTGGGCGACCAGGCCGAGTCCTTCCGGCGCGGAGAGTTCGCGCCGCTCGCGAGCTGGCTGCGCGAGAACGTGCACGCGCACGGTTCGCGCTACCCGGCGGCGGAGCTGGTGGAGCGTGCCACCGGGCGACCGCTCTCGTCGGACGCGTTCCTGAAGCGTCGCGCGGAGGCCGCCGAAGCGGTCTACGGCGTCCGTCTCTGACCCTCAGTCGACGCGGACGAAGTCGCCGCCGCTCGCGGCGGCGAGCTCCTCGAGGGTCCCGTTCCCCGTGTGCCCGATCTGCACGCAGTGGAACACGACCTGGGCCTGCTCGTTCTCGCGGCGAATCCAGGGACGGACCCAGTCGGGACCCTCGGCCGTCGCGCCGTCGCAGAGCACGATGACCGTGTCCACCTCGAGCCGGTCCGGCTTGAGGTGTCCGCTGCGGTCCAGCTCGAGTGCGGCCCGCAGTCCCTCGAACAGCCGCGTGCCGCCCTTCGGTCGGTTCCGCTCGAGCCACCGCTGGGCGTTGTTCAGGGCAGCCGGCGTGACGGGGGAGAGGCCACCGGGCCAGCGCGAGCCGCTGTCGCTGAAGAGCACCAGCGCGAAGCGCGTGGTCTCGTCCACGTGCTCCAGGCACTGCAGGAACTGGTCGACGGCTTCGGAGAAGCGCGTGCGCCCGTCGGTCCCCACGAGGCCGTCCATGCTCCCCGACCGGTCGATCACGAAGGCGATCCGGTCGCTGTGCACGTTGAGCCCGAAGAAGCTCGCCGAGCTGACGAATCCTCCGCGACGCTGGATCGTCTCGGGCAGCTCGACGCGTCCCTCGATCACGGCGTTCCACCAGCTGTTCCAGCGCTCCGGGACGGCGCCGATCGAGCGCCCGGACCGGCGCTGGAGCTCCCGCACCACCTCCGCCGTGATGCGCACGGAGCCCTCGCCGTCCCGCGTCCGTCGGTCCCAGACGGCCAGGGCCTCGAGCAACAGCGGCACCGCGCGTCGCGTGGGGAGCACCCGGACCAGGGAGCGCGCGCGCGCCGCGTCGCGCCAGTCCGTCGACAGGTACATCGTGCTGACCAGCGTCCGGACGCGCTCGCGGAGTCCCGGGCTCAGGTCCTTCGCGACGCCCTTCAAGTGCTCCGACAGCACGGTGATGCCGGCTCCCGAGTCCTCGAGGCGGTCGAGGAAGAACTCGTGGACCAGCGGGTCGCTCCAGCCGATCAGCGCCTCCACGGCCGCCTCTCCGAGCCTGTCGTCCGCGGTCCGTCCGGTCACGAGCAGAGCCGAGCGCGTCTCGCGAATGCGCCGCCCCGCCAGCAGCTCGGCCGCCAGCGTGCGGCCCTCCGGCTCCTGCTCCGGCTCCACCATCACCTCGTTCGCGAGCCAGCCGCCGAAGGTCCGGGGCTCGTGGTCGAGCCGCTCGACGAGCCGCTCGATGCCGTAGTCCGCGACGGTCCGCGTGAGCTCCAGCCCCTCCGGGTCCTTCCGCTCCGGCGGGATCGCGCGCAGGGCGCCGAGCTCGAGCAACCCCAGGTCGATCGCGCGCGCGTGGCTCGCGTCGGCGACACGGAGGCGATCCAGCTCCTCCAGGACCTCGCGCAGCAGGCCGCGCTGACGGTCGTCGAGCCCTTCGCGCCCCCGCCGTGCCCGCTGCGTCCAGACGTGCAGCTTGCGCAGGTTCGCCGGGTCCGGCGCCACGGTCTCCTGCCGGTGCGCCGGAGAGGCGGGGTCCGGAGCGTCGCTCGGGAACCAGGCGAGGAGCAGCAGGAAGAGGCGCAGCATCGGGGGGCGGTGGGGTTCTATCCGCTCGGAGAGCGATCGGCTACAGCCCTACTTGGCCCGAACGCGAACCGTGACCGCGTGACGCTCGACGGCGGGAACGACGACCCGGGAGGGCTCGAGCACGAGGGAGTCCGGCACCTCCTGCACGCGGTAGGTCCCCGGCAAGAGGCCCGGGAGGCGCGCGGGACCGCGGCTCGGACGCAGCCGCTGGGTGAGCGTGACCTGGGGGTCGTCCGCCGCGCCCCGTTCGAGCTGTTCGTCGGTCAGGAGAAGGGGTCGCCTGCGCAGCCAGCGGTAGAGCGGACCGCGGACCTCCTCGTTCTCCGTCTCGAAGGTGACCACCAGCTCCGTGCCGCGCTCGAGCAGGAGCGTGCGCGGCCGTTCGTTCTCGCGCTCTCGAACCTCGACGGCGGGCACGAACAGGCTGCGGTAGCCGGCCCGCTCGGCCTCCACCAGCAGCTCGACGCGGCCGCGCTGCAGCTCGGCGACGAAGGTCCCGTCGGGGCCGTGGGCCAGGTCGCGGTTGCGGCGCGCGAGCTGTTGCCACTCCTCCTCGCCCTCTGCGCGCCAGCGCAGCCGGAAGCTCTCGAGCGGCTCGCGGCTCAGTGCGTCGAGCACGGCGATCCGCAGCCTCCCGGTGTCCGGAAGCACGAGCTCGACTCCGGTGGAACCGGGAGCCAGGTCCTCCTCCTGAGCGCGGCTCCCGCCGTGCCGGGCCCAGAGGTCGTACAGCTTCCCCGCGTCGTCCGGCACGAACACGCGAAAGCTCCCGTCCTCGGCGGAGTCCGCGCTGGTCCAGTAGCCCTCGTCGTCCGTGGCCGAGACCCGCACGTCCTCGACGCCGTTCCCCTCCGCGTCCAGCACGCGGCCCGTGATCTCGACGCGGTCGGTCGTGAGCGCGAGGTCGTGCACCATCGACGCGCCCTCGATCCAGACCTCCTCGGCACGATCCTCCTTGCCGCGATCCCAGGTGCGTTCGAGGCGCGCGTCCAGCTTCACGGTCCCGGGCGGAACCGCCTCGAAGCGGTACTGTCCGCGATCGTTCGACTGGGTCCAGCCGCTCTCCTCGTCGTTGGACCACCACACGGAGGTGGCGGTCGGCTGTCCGTCGATCGTCACCGTGCCGCTCAGGCGCGTTCCCGCGCGCAGCGTCAGGTCGAGCTCGAGCTCCTCGCCGATCTCCGTGAGCTGTACCTTCGCCTCCGCGGGCTCGCGCAGGGAGCGGTGGTGGGCTCCCAGCGTGCGCGGCTGCCTCATCGGGGCCAGGCCCTCGAGCGCGAAGCGACCCGCCGCATCGGTCGTGACCGCGTCCCCCTGTCCGTCGCTCAGGTTCCTGCCGGTGGGCAGTCCCTCGACCGCCGGCCCGCGACCTCGCCGCGAGCGCGAGCGGTTGGAGTTCAGCCAGACCTGGGCCCCGGCGACCGGGCGCCCGTCCGGGTCGAGCACGCGGCCCGTGATCCGTCCGCCGCGCACGAGCGGGATGCGGAACACGCGCGGGAACTCCTCCTCGTCGTTCGCCCACCAGGTCGTGCACCAGCCCTCGGCGCGCGCGTACCAGCTCCGGCGCGAGCGCTCGAGGTCGTAGAGGAGCTCGGTGCGTCCGTCCGCGTCCGTCGTCAGCTCTCCGTGTCCGCCGAACTCGAACGCGAAGTCCGCGAGCGGAGCTCCGTCCGGGTGGGAGTAGAGCTCGAGCACCAGCGGGACCTCGTCGCCGACCAGGATGTCGTAGCCGTCCTCGCGCGCCTCGTCGATCTGGAACTCCACCTCGACCTCGGCGTGTCCGGCGCGACACACCGTGACCTCTTCGATGTCGCCCGCCTCGAGGACGTCGAGCTCGTAGTGTCCGTCGGCGTCCGTGAACGCGCCGGTGAACCGCTGCCAGCCCTCGGCCGTCCAGCGCTCGACGCCGGCGCGGACCTCGGCACCCTCGACCGGTGCGCCGGTCCCGCGACGCAGGACCCGGCCGCGCACCCGGGTGGCGGCGGCCATCTCCACCTCGACGTCCCGGCCCGTGATCGCGTCCTCGGTCTCCGGGCGGTGTCCGTCGGCCTCCGCGTACAGGAGGAAGCGCTCCAGCGAACCCAGGTCCCGCACCCGGAAGCGTCCGTTCTCGTCCGTGGTCGTCGTCGCCACGGGGGGCTCGGTCCCGCGGCGCCGCCGCGAGGCGAAGACGCGCACCGTCGCGCTGGGGATCGGCTCCCGTTCCGGTCCGAGGACCTGGCCGTAGACGGCGGTCTCCTCGAAGGCGCCGGTCTCCGTCGGAGCGGCGGCGAGGAGCTCCTCCGCCTCCGCGGTCCGGACCGAGGCGCGCGTCTCCGTCGGTGGGGGAGAGGCCTCCTCCGACGCACGGGCCGGGGGGGTCGCCCGGACCGAGGCCGGGGCGACGGTCTCGGTCGTTCCGCGCCCTCGGGCCTCCGCGCGCTCGCCGGGCAGGAGGAGCACCACGAGCACGCCGGTGGCGAGCAGCAGCGCGACGAGGGCCAAGGCGACGGTTCTCCCCATGCCTCCGATTCTAGAGCCTCGGACGGAGCCAGGGCGCGTCGGATCTCGGCTGTCCGCCCGTCCCCCCGCCGGGCGTCCCGCTCGCGCGCCGCCGGCGCACCAGAGCGGTGCCCGAGGTGGAGAGAGCCCCGGGCAGATCCCGCGGAACCACGCGAGGTCCGCTCCGCTCCTCGGGTAAGGTGCCGCTCATGAGCCGCGCCTTCCGCACGTCTGCGACCCCCTCGTCCTGGAGCTCGGCCCTCTTGCTCGGGCTCGCCCTCGTCGCAGGCGCCTGCGGCGGGACCAACTCGCGTCGCAACCTGACGGTGCGCGGCACGACCGGCACGGTCTCCGGGATGCGCGCGCCCGTCGTCCGCGGGAACTGGCTGGTCTACTTCGTCTCCGAGGCGCTCACGGGACCGGCCGGAACCGACCTGAACGGCGACGGGGACACCGTCGACGAGGTCGCCGAGGCCGTGCGGATCGACCGTAACGTGGCGACGCCGATCGGAGTCGCCGCGCGGGACGCGGAGCTCCTCAACGGCCAGGTCTACCTGCACGTCGACGAGGCCGAGGACGGGGTCGACTGGAACGGCGTCGGCGGCGCCGTCGACCAGGTCCTCCTGCACTGGAACGCGCGCGACGCCGTCGTGACCTTCGTCGACACCCTCGACGACAGCGGGCCGGGGCGCGTCTTCGACGTGGTCGACGGGCGGCTGATCTACGTGTCGACGGCGATTCCGATGGGGGACGAGACCAGCCTGCGCCGCATCTTCTCGGGCGATCCCACCACGCCCGTCGTGGTCGAGAACACCGAGGGAGCCGGCACGCTGCGCCCCTTCTGGATCACGGAGGAGGCCGAGCTCGCGATCTTCTTCGTGGACGAGACGCTCGAGGGAGCCGACCGCAACGCGGACGGGGACGCCACCGACCCGTTCGTGGTGTGCGTGCTTGACGGCGAGGACGCGGAGGCGCGCCTGGTCAACCTCGAGCTCGCCGTCCGGGACGCGGACGCTCCCTTCGCCGTGCGTCGCGAGGCGCTGAACGACTGGGGCCTCGCGCTCCTGGTCGACGAGGCGGCCCAGGGGGGCGTGAACCGCAACGACCCGGCGCTGTTCCTCGAACCGCTCGTCCCGGACTCCTGCGCCGGCACGCCCGACGCCGACGCGACCGACCAGGTCCTGGCCTATCTGCGCACGGAGGCCTTCGCGGCTGGAACGGCCGGCGCCCTGAACACCGGGATCGCGGGGCGCGACCGCGTGGTGATCGTCGAGGACTTCGTCGCGACCCTCAGCGACGAGGCGGACGCGAACTGCGATCTCAACGAGGACGGGGACCAGGCGGACGCGATCGCGCGCTGGAGCGGCGTCGTCGATCCCGTGGCGCCGCCGCGCGATCCCTCCCAGCTGCACGCGGTGGAGCTCGGGTTGCCGGGCGGTGCGTTCGGGCTGGCCGCCGTGGCCGGTCGCTTCGTGATCGTGGTCGACGAGGCCGAGGACGGACGCGACCACGACGGGGACGGCTTCCTCGACCAGGACCTGTTGGCCTGGGTGGAGCCGGAGGACGCGATGCCCGTGTTCTCGTTCGCCCACCAGGGGGGCAGCTCGCGCCAGGGCACGGGCGTGTTCGAGGACGTCGACGGCGACGGCCTGGGCGACCCCGAGGACGGTGCCTCCGAGCCCTACGCCTCGCCCGGTTGGATGCGCGACGAGACCGACTCCGGACGCATCCTGATCTCCTTCGAAGAGGCGCTGCCCGGCCGCAATCCGCTGGTGCCGTCGCTCAACGTCAACGACGACTGCGCGTTCGTGCAGAAGGACACCGACCTGGTGGACGAGCTGCCCGTGTGGCTCGACTTCGAGGACCGCATCCTCGACTTCGACGGCATCGGCTTCGCCGTGGATCCGGGCAACCCGGGGCTCGAGATCGCGGGCTTCCGCGTCTTCTTCCGGGTGAGCGAGGCGGCCGACAGCTTCGACCACAACGAGGACGGGGACCTCGCGGACTTCGTGCTGATGACGAACCCGTTGACCTCCTGCCGGCCGCGCTTCCTGTCGACGGCCAACGCGCTGCCCGGCCCCATCCTGTACACGGACGGCTCCGGCGGAGCCGCGTTCTTCGCCGAGGAGTCGATGGAAGGCGTCGACTTCAACGAGGACGGCGACACGGCCGACCTCGTGCTGCGCTACTTCAGGTACTGACCCGGCCGAGGCCGCCGCGCCGCGCGAGGAAGCTCCAGGCGGCGCCGAGGATCACGACCGCCGCGGTGACCGACCAGGTCGTGTGCGTCAGCGAGCCGTTCGCGTCGAACAGGCGCCCGGTCAGGAACCCGGCGGCGGCGAAGGACAGCGTCATGCCCAGGAACTCGAGCGCGTAGACCCGGCCGCGGTAGCGATCCTCGACCTTGCGCTGCCAGAGGAGGGTGGAGGAGACCCACAGGCTGCTGCCGCCGAGGTGGGCGAACACGACGCAGGCGAAGCCCAGCCACAGGGACTGGACCGGGGCGAAGCACGCGTAGCCGAGCGCGCCGACGGCGAAGCCGCCCGCCACCTGCCCGAAGAGCGCGCGGTCGGAGCTGCCGAAGATGCGGCGCGCGAGGATCGGCCCGATGCCCGTGCCGATGCCGCGGGCGAAGTACAGGAGCCCGACGGCCGTGCCGAGAGCCAGCTCGCTGGCTCCCTCGTCGTCCCCGAAGCGACGGTGTCCGTAGAGCGAGAGCAGGACCAGGTAGCCCCCGGCGCCGCCCCAAAAGCTCTTCGCGAGCACGATCCAGAGCAGACCGCGCTCGCGCACGTGCCGGAGTCCGTCCCGCATGTCCTCGAGCAGGACGATTCGCCGCACGGAGAACGGTTCGGGGTGCTCGGTGCGTGCACCGAGGTCGAGGCGCACCAGGAACGAGGCGCTGACGAGGTAGGTCGCGGCGTCGCACAGGAAGACGCCGTCGGTCCCGACCCAGCGGACGAGCAGGCCCCCGACGAGCGCGCCGATCGAGAGCATCGTGCTCCAGGTGGCGGCGGTGACGGCGTAGGCCTCGTGCAGCTCCTCGGCCGGGACCGTGCGCGGGATCGAGGCGGAGCGCGCGGACTGGAAGAAGATCGACACGCTCATCTGCGCGACCAGCAGCGTGTACAGGAGCCACAGGTCCTCGGCCCCGTCGACGAGGAGGAACAGGAGGACGATGCCCGCGCGCACGAGGTCCGCGGCCATCATCAGGGTGCGGCGCGGGACGCGGTCGGCGATCGGGCCCGCGATCGGTCCCATCATCGCCGTCGGCAGCAGCCGAACGACCAGCTCGGCTCCGAACAAGACGCCCAGCTCCCGCGCGCCCCCGAGCTCGCCGATCAGCGTGAGGATCGCGATCCGGTTCAGCCAGTCGCCCGCTTCGCTCACGACCTGCGCGAGCCAGATGCGACGGAACTCGACGTTCCTCCGGAGGACTCCGAAC
>CAZDYS010000163.1:0-8165 GCA_964509445.1 uncultured Planctomycetaceae bacterium | reverse complement strand
CCTCGCATCACCTACGCTGATGGCGTTCCCAAGAAGGATCGCCGAGGGCGCGCCGTCCTCGTCGAGAGAGAGGGGAACGAAGGGACGCGCTCACCGGTCATTGTCGGCCGCTCGGCGCGATCGCATGAGCGACCGGACGATGGAGGGCCCACCGGCCTCGGGGTCTCGCCCCGTCTCCCGCCCCATCCAGGGGCCTTCCCCTCCGGCGAGGCGAAACCCGCCTCGCGCCCAAACCCCTTCCAGGCATAGACTTAGAACCCCACTCGCGGATGGACGCGGGGACCCGCGCAGGATTCCCAGCCGTGGGGACACCAAGCCCTCGATGCAAGCCCCCGAAGCCCAGGACCCCGACCGCCGGCTCCACGCCCGCCTGGTGGCGGGCGAACCGGAAGCCGCCGAGGAGCTCTTCGAGCGCCACCTCGACGGGCTCTACGAGTTCGTGCACTACCGCATCGGGGGCGACCGGGCGCAGGCGGAGGACGTCGTGCAGGACACGATGATGGTCGCGCTGGAGCGCATCTCCTCCTTCGACGGGCGCTCGAGCCTGCACACCTGGCTGTGCGGGATCGCCAAGAACAAGGTGCGGGCGCTGCGCCGCAAGCGGCGCCCGGTGCTCGTCGAGGACCTCCTGGAGGAGGCCGACCCGGAGATCGACGCGATCCTCGCGGAGGTGGATCGCGAGCCGCTGCCGGACTGGGTGCTGGAGCGGGCGGAGACGCAGGAGCTGGTCGGCGCGACGCTGTCCTCCCTGTCCCCGGACTACCGGGACGTGCTCGTCGACAAGTACCTGGACGGACAGAGCGTGCGCGAGATCGCCGCGCGCCGCGGCCAGAGCGGCAAGGCGACCGAATCCATGCTCCACCGCGCGCGCCTCGCGTTCGGGAAGGTGTTCCAGCTGCTCGCGAAGAAGCGCGGAGGTCTCGCGTGAAGGGGCGCGGACGAATCCTCGAGGAGAACGTCGGGCGCCTCGTGCGAGAGGCCTACGTCCCGGCACGCCCGCGCCCGGCCTTCCGCGCGGAGCTCCTGCGGACGTTCCGGTCCGAGCTGCGCCGGCGCCATGGTCGCCGCCCGCGGCTCCTGCGTCGCCCCGTGGCCGTGGCCGCGGGACTCGTCGCGACCGCGGCCGCGCTCCTGTTCGTCCTCGACCCGGGAGGCTGGCGCGATCCGGCTCCCGCCGCGTCCCTCGCGGAGCTCCTGGCGCGCGGAGACGTCGCCCTGCGTCTCGAGGAAGGTCCCTGGCGTCCGGCCACCGACGAGGAGCGCGAGAGCGGACTGTCCTGGGAAGCGGCGGTCGCGCTCGAGCTGCCGGCCGCCACCTCCCAGCTCGTGACGGCGGACGGCGTCGACGTGCGGGCGAACGGCCCCGCCTCCGTCGCCTTCGCGAGCCTCGACGCGGCGAGCCTCACGCTCGACGCGGGCGAGCTCTCCGTGCACACGGCCCCGGACCACGCGCTGCGCGTGCGGCTGGAGCCGGGGACCGTCGAGCTCTCCGGCGCCTCCCTGCGCCTCACCCGCGCACAGGAGCGCGTCACCGTGACGCTGCTCTCCGGGCAGGCCAGCTACCTCGGCCCCGTCGGGCGAGAGCCGCTCGAGGTCGGCGCCACCCTGACCGTGCTCGCCGGGGTTCCCGTCGTCACGCCCGACGTGCTCGCGGCGCGCGAGGAGATCGAGGAGCAGCGCGAAGCCGTACCCGTCCCCGAGCCGACGACCCGCACGGACGTCGCCGCGCCACCTTCCATCCGCGCGACCGTGCTCGACCCGGACGGAGCACCGCTGCAGGCCTTCCGCGTCGGTCTGCTCTACGAGCGGCTGGGGAACGAGTACGAGGAGGCCGAGACCCTCGACGTGGAGACCACGGACGGCACCTTCACCATCACCGGGTTCGACGCCGGACGCTACGAGCTGATCGTGCACGCTCCGGGCCTCGCCCTCGCGCGGGTCGGGACGTTCCGCGTGGACGGCGCGCTCGTGCTCGAGGAGCCCATCCGGATGGAGGTCGGAGGCGGCGTCGCCGGCTACGTGGTCGACCCCGAGCTCGGCACGCCGGTCGCGAACGCGGTCGTGCTCTCCGAGAACGACGCGCCGCAGCACTTCCTCCTGTTCAGCCAGCCGCTCCAGTACTGGGTGCCCAAGAGCACCACCACCGGTCCCGACGGCGGGTTCCAGCTCGACTTCCTCCGCCCGGGCGTGCACCGCCTGCGCGTCTCCGCGCCGGGCTACGCCCCGCTGTTCGTCGAGGACGTCGAGATCCTGGCCGAGGAGCTCCTGGACGGACTCGCGATCGAGCTCCGGCGCGGCGGCGCGGTCGAGGGCCGGGTGACGACGGAGGACGGCTCGCCCGCCGCCGGTGCCACGGTGATGTGCGTGATGCGCGAGCAGAACGAGCACCGGCAGATGCACTTCGAGATGGCGCTGACGGACTCCGAGGGGAACTACCGCCTGGAGGACCTCCCGACCCTCCCGATGCTGCTCATCCTCGTGGACCCGACGCAGGAGCGGCGCCCGCGCGTGAAGCCGGTCGACATCGAGGAGGGACGGACCAAGCGCGTCGACTTCGCGAGCGCCGCGGAGCTCGTGCGCGTCGCCGGACTCCTGCGCGACGCCGACGGAGATCCCGTGCCCTTCCACAACCTCGCGCTCTTCGAGCGGGACGCGCTGCTCGTGGACGCCGAGACGGACGAGTTCGAGGCGACCACGTCGCTCGAAGACGGGACGTTCGCGTTCGAGCAGGCCGCACCGGGTCGTCACCTCGCCTTCGCGGTGGAGCCCCAGGGCCGCTGGATCCGCTTCATCGGCGAGATCGAGGTGGACGAGGCGCCCGAGACCGGCCAGGACCTGCAGTTCGGGCCCGGGCGCGTGACGGTGACGGTCACCGGAACGCTCGACGGTCGAGCCGTCGCCAAGGGCACCACCGCGCTCCTGAGGCAGGACGCGAGCGGCCAGGACGTGTTCGCGGGCTGGGGCTTCTTCGAGAACGGAACCGTGACCTTCGAGGGGCTCCCGACCGGCGCCTACCGCCTGATCGCCTACTCCGGCGTCGACGGCCTCGGGCACGCGTCCACCGGCCTGTTCCTGGTCACGGACGACGCGCCGGTCGCGACGGCGTCGCTCGTGCTGCCCCTGGGCGGTGTGCTGCAGGCGGTCGTCCTGGACGACGAGGGGAACGAGCTCGGCGACGGGACGCTGCTGTTGATCGACCCGGACGGGAACCGGCACGCGTTCTCGCGCGAGTTCCTCGACACGCGCGCCGGCCACATCGTGGCGAGCGGCATCGCGCCGGGCGTCTACCGCGCCGTCGTCGTGCGCGAGGGAATCCACAGCGCTCCGCTCTCGGTGCGCTGCGTGGCAGGGGAAACCAAGACCTTCGAGATCCGCTGGAGCGGAGATCGTGGACCAGGAGGCAACCGATGAAGCAGGAAGACCTTTGGACCTTCGTCGTGGCCGGCGTCGTGGCCGTGGGAGCCAGCTGGGCGACCAGCGCGCTCTCGAGCGCCCCCGACCGGCCCGTCGAGCGCGGAGCCGCGGACACCAGCGCCTCGCTGGCGGCACTCGAGCGCTCCCTGACCGTCCTCGAGGGAGAGCAGCGCACGCTCGAATCGCGCGTCGCCGAGGTGCGCACGCTCGCCTCGCCCGCGAGCCCCTCGCAGCGCACGCAGGCCACCGCGGGCAACGCGCTGGAGCTGGCGGTCGGTCGCTGGATGGAGGCCAACGCTCCGGCGCTGGCCAGCGGCAAGGTGGGCGACATGCTGGTCGCCGAGAGCAACGAGATCGAGGCGGCCGTCGAGCGGATCCTCGGCTTCGGCGAGGGCGCCGACATGGAGTTCTGGCAGAGCCTGCGCGAGGAGGGTCGGCTCGACGGCGTGATGGACCGCCTGGAATCGCTCGTCGAGGCGTCCCCGCTGGACCCCGACCTGCGCGCCGCTCTGGCGGACAGCTACGTGCAGAAGGTGTTCGACGTCGGCTATGGCCCGGAACGCGAACGCTTCAGCGAGCTCGCGGACGCCGCCTACGACGAGGCGCTGCGCCTGGACGACGATCACTGGGGCGCGCGCTTCGGCAAGGCGCTCGCGCTCTCGAACCAGCCCGCGTTCCAGGGCAAGTCGGTCGAAGCGATCCGCGAGTTCGAGGTGCTCGTGTCCAAGCAGGAGGAGCGCCCCGCGGAACCTCGTTTCGCGCAGACCTACTTCTTCCTCGGCAACATGTACCAGGACGCCGGCGAGGCCGAGAAGGCCATGGCCACCTGGGAGCGCGGCGTCGAGCTGTTCCCGCAGGCCGGGATGCTGCAGGGCCAGATCGACTCCTTCGGAGGGAACCGGTGAAGCTGCTCCTCGTCTCTCTCCTGTCGGCGCTGGTCTCGGTCGCCGCGACCCTCGCGAGCGGTCCGGAGGCGACCGCCGCGCCGAAGTCCGAGGACTCCGAGGCCCGAGAGCGTCTCGCCACCCTCTCCGCTCGCGCCGAGCGGCTCGCGCAGCGGGCGGACGACCTCGAGCGGGACCTCGCGCTGGCGCCGGCCGTGGCGGCACCGCTCGAGCCGGTGGAGATCGCACTCCCGGGGGAAGAGGAGATCGGGCGCGCGGTGCGCCGCTGGCTCGAGCTCCACCAGCTCGGCGAGTCGGTGCTGATCGACGGCATGAAGCGCGGGGATGCGTCCCTCGAGGCGGTCGCTGCGCTGCCGCTCGACGAGCTGCTCGCCTGGTTCGCGGAGCGCACGGCCTGGGGAGACGACGTGAACGAGATGTACGAGCTCGTTCGCAAGGCCGGCCGCATGGACGAGCTCGTGGCGGCCGCCGAGGCGCGCGCCGAGGCGAACCCGAACGACCCGGACGCGCAGCTGGACCTGGGCCTGGTGTACCTCCAGAAGCTGTTCGAGATCGGCGCCAAGCCCGAGGCCGGGCTGCTCGCGCAGTCCGCCGACGACGCGTTCGGTCGCGCTCTCACGCTGGACCCGAGCAACACGACGGCGCGCTTCACGAAGGCCATCGCGCTGTCCAACTGGCCGCCGTTCATGGGCAAGACCGCGGAGTCGATCGAGCACTTCGAGCTGCTCGTCGGGCAGATCGAGGAGCAGGGCACCACCGAGGGCTTCGAGGAGGCCTACCTCTACCTCGGCAACATGTACGACCGGACCGGGGACGGCGAGAAGGCGCTCGCGATCTGGGAGCGCGGGCTGACCTGGTTCCCCGACGACCCGGCGCTCCAGGAGCAGCTCGAGCTCGTCCGGAGCGCGGAGACCTCCGAGGAGGAGTAGCGCTGGCATCGCCGCCGGCGGCGCTTCTGGATCCCTGCGCAGGGGGCCACTACGATCGATTCGATGGTGGCCCCTCTGCGCACGCTCGGACTCCTCGGGCTGCTCGCGACGACCGCGAGCGCCCAGGACATCGAGCTCGAGAAGAAGCACACGCGCTGGCGCTTCACCTTCGAGGACGTCGACCTGCCCGGCACCGACGACCTCGGCGTCGTCGGGGTGCACTACGACGTGCTCAGTCCGCTGCCCGAGTTCCCGCCTCTCTACGTGGGTCTCGGCGGCTACGCCGGCGTCAGCGGCGAGGAGCAGGGCTCGTTCCTGGTCGGCGGCACGCTCGGCACGATCTGGCACCCCGCCCCGCTCTGGAGCATCGACGCCGGACTCTTCCTCGGTGCCGGGAGCGACGCCGGAGGCCGTACGACGGACGGCTGGGCGACGCGTCCGTTCGTCGCCGTGGAGCGCGTGTTCGGGCTGTACGGCGTGCGCTTCGAGGTCGCGCTGCTCGACATGGACGAGTTCGAGCGGGACTGGACCTTCGGAATCGGCTTCACGCTGCCGTCGGAGGTCCTGTCCGGTCGCGAGCGCGAGATGCCGCGCGCGATCCCCTCGAACTTCCTGGTGCAGCGCAAGGTGCGCATCACGCCGCGCTGGCTCGGGCTCGACCCGGACGGTGGGACCCGTTCGCGCGTCGGGGACACGCTGAGCCGCGACGTGTCGATGATGGGCATCGGGATCGACTACTTCCTGACGCCCCACGTCTTCGTGCCGCTCGAGGCCTACGGGGCGACGGGCGGAGGACTGGCCGGCTTCGTCGCCGCCGGAGCCGGCCTGGGAGGCAGCTGGCCGCTCGGCAACTCCGGCGCGAGCCTCGAGACCAAGGCGGTGCTCCTGAGCGGCGGCGGCGGAGCGGTCGACACCGGAGGCGGACTCGGCTGGCAGGCGATGATCGGACTGCGATCGCCCGTCGTCGGACCGCTCGCGCTCGAGGTCCTGGCCGGTCGCACGGACTTCTTCGACGGGGACTTCGGCGCCGACACGCTGTCCGTCGGGCTGACCTGGACCAGCCGACCGCTCGAGCTCGGCATCACCTACCCGCGCGGCAACCTCGACCGCGCGGGCCTGTCCGACTCGGACGCCCAGCTCGATCCGTTGCGGGTCACGGTCGCCACCAAGGCGCTGGTCCCGCCCAGCGACGCGCGAACGAAGAGCGGCGAGGAGCACGAGCCCGTGCTCTCCCTGCTCGGCTTCGGCGTCGAGAAGCCGGTCCACGAGAACCTGGCGCTGACCGCGCGCGCCTTCGCGGCGTTCGACGGAGGCGTGGGCGGCTACTCCGAGGGGTTCCTGGGTGCGCGCGCCGAGCTGGAGCCGACGGACTGGGAACGCCTGCGGGTGAGCGCTTCGTTCGAGGCCGGCGCTGCGGGAGGCGGCAACGTCGACGTGGGCTCGGGCCTGGTCTTCCACAGCGCGGCCGGCCTCGCGATCGACCTCACGCGCTCGACCTTCGTCCAGCTCGAGTGGGGCAAGACCGAGGCGAGCGACGGCACCTTCGAGGCCGAGGCCATCACGCTTTCCCTGGGCTGGACGCTGCAGCGCCCCGTGCTCCGCGACTGACGCGATGTCGGTCGCGCCGCTGCGCTGGGGCACCTCCAGCTTCTCGGAGAAGAGCTGGGTCGGGCCGTTCTATCCGGCCGGCTCGAAGCCGCGCGACTTCCTGTCGCTCTACGCCACGCACTTCGACACGGTCGAAGTCGACGCGACCTACTACGCCGTCCCCGACGCGCGGGTCGTCTCGGGCTGGAACGCGAAGGTCCCGGAGGGCTTCACGCTCTGCGCGAAGTTCCCGCGCACCATCGTCCACTGCGGCGATCGGTCGACGCCGGACCCGGCGAAGGTCCTGGTGTCGGACGAGGCCGCGGCGGACACGGAGGCGTTCCTGCAGTCGATGCGCCTCCTGGGCGGCAAGTGCGGGCCGCTGGTCCTGCAGTTCCCCTGGTTCTCCCGCCGCGCCCCTCTCCCCCTCGCGACTTTCCTGCCGCGGCTCGAGGCCTACCTCGCGGCGCTGCCGGAGGACTTCCGCTACGGCGTCGAGGTTCGCAACCGCGAGTACCTGTGCGACGAGCTGCTCGGGCTCCTGCGCGTGCACCGGACGGCGCTCGTGCTGGTGGAGATCGCGAACATGCCGCACCCGGCTTCGCTGGTGGACGAGCTCGACCTGTTCCCCACCGACTTCAGCTACGCGCGTCTGATCGGGGACCGCAAGGCGGTCGACCGCGCGACGGACACGTTCGACCGCGTGGTCCTCGACAAGAGCGAGGACCTGACGCGCTGGGCGAAGCTCCTGGGCACGGCGCGCGAACGCGTGCCGGAGACCTACGTGTACGCGAACAACCACTACGCGGGGCACGGGCCGGCCACGATCCGCGAGCTGCGGACGCGGGTCGAAGCGGACGCCGCGTCGTCCTTCCATCCCTAGCCCCCACCCGCCACGGGGAAGACGGACGGGAGCGCGGCCGGTTGCGGGCTCAGCCCGTCTTTCCCGGCAACCCGTCGCGCAGCACCGTCTCCACCGCCGCGCAGAAGCGGTCCACCTCCGACGGAGTCGTGTACACGCTCGGCGAGACCCGCAGCCCGGGACACTCCTCGTGCTGGATCGCCGTCACGAGGATCTTGTGCTCGCGCCACAGCCACGACGAGAGCTCACGCGGGTCGACACCCTCGATCGCCACGTTCGCGATGCCGCCCGCCAGTCCGGGCAGCTGGCTCGTCCAGAGCCGCACGCGGTCGTTCTCCAGCAGACGGTTCGCCCAGGTGTCGCGCAGGTGGACGAGCCGGGCGAGCTTGCGCGCCGGACCGATGCCTTCGTGGAAGGTCAGCGCCTCGGAGATCGCGAGCGTGTTCGCGGCCGGGTGCGTGCCGATCT
>CAZDYS010000162.1:3024-8219 GCA_964509445.1 uncultured Planctomycetaceae bacterium | reverse complement strand
ACGCCTCCGCGTCCTGGACCGCGCGCGCCGCGTCTCCCGCGAACAGGAGCCAGCCCACGGTGCCGAGCGTGAGGACCGCCGCGGCGAGCAAGACGTGCGACCTCTCCATCCCTCGATTGGAACGCCCGCCGCGGCGCCGGGCGACGGAGAAACCTCCCGAACTTGGCAAGAGGTGCGTGGGGGCGCGAGGCGACCGTGCCCCGCGGTCCGCGCCGTCAGTTCGTGATCGTCAGCGACACGATCAGGTTGCGGCCGGGGCTGTTCGAACCGGAGCCGTGCCAGCGGTAGTCCTCGTCGAGGAGGTTGTTGAGCGCGATGTCGAAGCGCGTGTGGTCGCTGACCTGCATGCCACCGGCCAGGCCGACCAGCACGAACCCCGGCGTCCCTCCGGGCGGGATGCGCGAGTCGTCGCCCTCGTCCCGCGTCGAGAGCCGATCCGCGTCGTCCACCCAGCGCGCGGTCCCGCGCGTCCACCAGTTCGCGTCGTCCGGCTCGTAGTCGACGCCCACCAGCACGTTCGTGGGCATCAGTCGGTCGAGGTACTCCTCCTCGATCACCGGATCCTCGGTCGGGAACGTGTCCGCGCGGCCGGTCAGATAGCTCGCGTTGCCCCACAGCGTGACGCCGTCCGCGACCTCGCAGGCGCCGGACAGCTCGACGCCGAAGGCGTAGCCGTCGCCGAGGTTGTCCTTCACGACCTCGAAGTCCCCGTCCGCGTTCGTGTTGCCGGTCGGCGTCCGCACGATCATGTTCTGGATGTCCGTGTAGAACACCGCGAGCTCGCCGGAGCTCTTCTCCCCCTGCTGCTTCAGGCCGAGCTCGTAGGCGAAGTAGTCCTCCGAGTCGAGGCCCGGCGAGGCGATCTCGAACTCGTTCGTGCGCGCCTGGTCGAGCCGCGTGAGGTCCGAGAGGCTGGGCGCTCGAAAGCCCTGGGAGACGCCGCCGAACAGGTTGAGGCCGGCCGTCGGCTGCTGGACGAAGCGGATGCTGCCGACGAGCTTGCTCCAGTCGTCGTCGACGGAGATCGCGCCGGGGCCGGTCGGGTCCTGAACGCTGTCCGCCTCGGCGGCGATGTAGTTGAAGCGCGCGCCGACGATCACCGAGGTCGTGTCCGTCGCCTCGAGCTCGTTCTGCAGGTACACGCCGATGTTGTCGTAGCGCGCGTCGTCGCCCACCGGTCCCTGGATCGGGTTCGTGGTGCTGAACGACTCGACCTCGTCGTGGTAGGCGTCGAAACCGAAGGTCAGCGTGCCGATCCCGGTCTCCTTGCGCATGTGGCCGAACAGGCCGATCGTGTCCACCTCGAAGCCCTGCAGCTGGCGCGCCCCGCTGCTGCGAATGCGGTCCTGCTCTTCCTCCTGCTGCTGGTAGGAGAGGCTCAGGAGGAAGTCCTCGCCGATCAGCTGCGCGTAGGCGAGGCGCCGGTCCTGGTCGAGGTCGCGCTGCAGGTCGCTGCCGACGCTCGAGCCCTCGAAGGAGATCGCGTCCTGGGTGCGGTGCGTGCGCGGCACGTCGTCCTGGCGCACCTGCTGATACGCGAGGACGAGACGCAGGTCGTCCTCGAGCCAGTGCTCGAGCTTCATGTCGGCGTCCCACTCGTCGTAGCCGGTGCCCGGCTGCGTGCCGGTCGGATCGCCGGCGCGCACGTCGCCGTAGTCCTTGCCCGTGACGCCGACCAGGAGCCCCGTGGACTCCCCGAACGTGACGTCCCCCTGGATGCGCGACACGTGGGACTGCTCCGCCTCGGAGTAGCGGTAGTGCAGGCTGCCGAGAGGTCCCCCGCCGTAGCTCTGGGGGCTCATCGTCTGCACGTTGACCGCGCCGCCGATCGCGTCCGAGCCGTAGAGCACGGAGCTCGGTCCCTTCACGATCTCGAGGCCGGAGATCGAGTAGGGGTCGACCGTGTTCCAGTACTGGTTGGGGCCGCTGCGGAACACGGAGTTGTTCAGGCGGATCCCGTCGATCAGGAACACGTTGCGGTAGGCGGTGAACCCGCGGATGAAGGGGGAGCCCTGGCCGTGCGAGGTCTCCTGCACGAGCACGCCCGGCGTGTCGAGCAACATGCGCGGCATCGTGCGCGTCCCGCGGCGGCGGAACTCCTCCGCGTCGATGCGGTCGATCGAGTAGGGCACCTCGAAGGCGGCGCGCTCGGACTTGGTGGCCGTGACGAAGGTCGTCGCGAACGACGTCGCCCGCGGCTCCTCGGGCTCCGGAGCCTGGGGAGCGGACTCCTGGGCGGGCGCGACGAGGGCGAGGAGCGTCAGAGCGGCGGCCGTGCGCCCGGCGTGCAGCGAGGGGAGCATCGAGAAGAGCGGGAGTCGGGGTTGTCGCAGGCCCCTTCGCGCGTCGCGCGAGGGATCTCCTCCTGCGGGGGAACGTCGGCCGGGAGGAACGAGGCTCGCAGGCGTCGGTTCAACGGGAGCGGGCCAAGATCCTGGCCCGCGTCGGGGTCGCGCGGGAAACGTCCAGCGGAGCCTGGAAGGCGCGAGGACGACGTCCGTGGAGGAGGGTCCAGTGGCGGGACCCTCGCTCCTCCTCCGGGGTCCGGAAGAGCCGCGAGATGGAGCGGCTGAAGAGATTCGAACTCTCGACATCGACCTTGGCAAGGTCGCGCTCTACCACTGAGCTACAGCCGCTCGCGGGCCGAAAAGAGTAGCAGCCTCAGGGCCGATGGCAAGCCCCGGCCGCCAGCTCCTGGGCGAGAGGGCTTCCGGGACCGAGACCGCGGGGCCCACCACCCCCTCCTCCACCCCAAGAGACGGTCGGGGCGGCCGCGGGTTACGGAGCCATGCGCCGAAAAAGGTACGCGCCGGCCTCCTCGAAGGCCTCGGCGAGCCCCCGTCCGCGGGCCAGGCCCGCCGCCAGCGCCGTGGCGTAGCGGCAGCCGGACCCCCGCAGTCCCGGCCCCGGGTGCCGGGGATGCCGATGCTCGAGCGGCTCGGCCTCGGGGCGGACCAAGAGGTCCACCACCGGATCCTCGGCACCGTGCCCGCCCTTGAGCGCGACCGCTCCCGCGCCGGCCGCCAGCAGCGTCCGCGCGACCGCCGCCCGCGCTCCGGATTGCGCCCACTCCGGCTCGATCGGAAGGCCCGCGAGGCGCGCGGCCTCCGGCAGGTTGGGCGTCACGACGGTGACCTCCGGAAGGAGCTCCCGGACCAGCGTGTCCGCTCCCCGCGCGTCGAGGAACACGTGGCCCGCCGAGGAGGCCAGGACGGGATCCAGCACAATCGGGAGCCCGCGCCGCGCGGCCTCGCGCGCCAGATCGGCGGCGATCCGGACGTGGTCCGCTCCCGGCAGCAGCCCGAACTTCAGCGCCGCCGGACGGCCTTCCTCGAGGACCGCGCGGGCCTCGGCGCCCCACGCGAGCGGGTCGCGCGCTCCCAGGGCGAAGGGGCGCTCGTCCTCCTGACGCGTGTCCGCACTGCGCACCGCGTGGAGCTCGCAGCCGAACGCCTCGGCGGCGTCCCGGTCCGCGTCGATCCCTGCCCGGCCGCTCGAGTCGTGCCCCGCGACGACGAGCAGGCTCGTCATCAGGGCAGACGGGTCAGTCGCGTGCCGTTGCGCGGGTCCGTGCCGCCGTCCTCCTGCACGAGCTTCAGAGCCCGGGCGCGGAGCTTGCGCTCCAGCTGCTGGAGCGAGGCGTCGTCCGAGGAGGTCAGCGGGATCTGGCCGCCGGCCACGGGACCGCGACCGCCGAAGGAACCTTCCCCCTCCACGATCGCCTCGAGCAGCGAGTACCCGTCGGAGTAGGACAGGTCCGTCCGCACCGACAGGTGATAGGTCTCTCCGAAGGCGCCGCCCACGAAGCTCCAGCGGCAGCCCTCCATGCGGAGGAAGAAGTCCGCCATCTCCGCCACGGACTCGGGGTTCGTGACGCGGCCCATCAGGCCGAACACGAGCGGGCCGTGGCTGCGGGCCCGGGTGAGCGAGCGGTGCAGCTCCTTGTAGTAGGAGGCCGGCAGCTCCGGTCGCGCGATGCGCGCGAGCATGCGGCGGTCGGCGTAGCGGAACGCCTCGTAGTAGGCCTCGGAGTCCAGCGGCGTCACGTCGAGCGAGAGGTCCGCCGTGTCGAAGCGGACGCCGCAGGACAGCGCCGTGGCGGTCGGCGGGTCGAGCTCGACCTCCGCGTCGCGCAGGTACTCGTAGATCATCGCCGAGGTCGCGCCCACGCCGAGCCGGAGGTCGTAGTGCGGGACCGGCGGACGCGACGAGACGGTCTCGACGGAGGGCGGCTCGTGGTGGTCGAACACCGCGACGACCGGCACGTCCTCGGGCAGCGAGGTGTGGCCGAACCCGGGCTGGGTGTCGACCAGGAACACGCCCGCGCTGTTCGAGAAGTCCATCTGGTCGTAGTCCAGGAACTCGAGGCCGAGCTCCCGCACCATGGTCTGGTTCTCGGCGCGGTAGATCCGGCCGCTGGTCGCGATGTCCGGCTCGAGGTCGAACGCGCTGCGCAGCAGTCGGTCGAGTCCCGCGAGCGCGCCGAGCGCGTCCGGGTCGGGGCTCTTGTGCGTGAGCAGCAGAGGACGGCGCGTTCCCCAGGAAGGGCGCAGGCCGTCGATCACCTGGCGCAGGTGTTCGATCGGGCGCACGTCCGCGGGCAGTCCGACCCCCGCGAGGTCACGGAGTCGATCGCGTGTAGCCACCGGGCTTTGTGAGGCACCGTCCATGATGGGTCCCGCCGGGCGGGGTCCGGAGCCGAGGCATCCTAGACCCGGATCCCCCGGGGGTCTCCCTCTATTCGTGCGAGGCCGGCCGCGCCTGAAGCCGGATCAGGCCCTTGTCGTCGGGAGGGCCCGCTCCCGGGCTCCAACCGCCCCTGGAGCGAAAAAAAGGCGGTCTCCTCGTCTAGAAACCGTTGTCCAGCAGGAACCGGACGCTGGTGAGGATCTCCGCACGGCCGTGGCTCGGGCCGATCTCGACGACCTTGAACGCGTCCGCGGGGACGTATTCCTTCAGGAGCTGGAAGTCGACCTCGCCGGCTCCGATGGGCATCTCCGCCTCCTCCTCCGCGGCGTCCTGCAGGTGGATGCCCGCCATGCGCGAACCGAAGGTGTCGAGCCACTCGCCCTGGGGCGGGAGTCCGAGCTTCTCGCGCAGGTGGATGCGGCCCACGTCGTGCCAGTAGGGCACGCCCACCGAGCCGGGGTCGTCGCGCACCCTCGCCATCGCGCCGAAGCCGAGCAGGTCGGCGA
>CAZDYS010000162.1:0-3014 GCA_964509445.1 uncultured Planctomycetaceae bacterium | reverse complement strand
TCGCGTCCGGGCTCGACGGAGAAGGTCGCTTCGGGGATCTCGGTCGCCAGGGTGTGCAGGGAGCGACAGAACTGCTCCACGTCCCGCTGGCCGGAGCGCTGGACGCGCTGCACGTAGCCCACCACCTCTTCGCGGAGATCCGGGTCGAGGCCGTCCCGGTCCCAGCGCGCCTTGAGCGCCTGGTGCTCGCGCAGCAGCTCCGGGTCCTCCACCTTGCTGCCGCGCACGACGATCGTCTTGCAGCCCCAGGACAGCGCGAGCCGCGCGTGACGACGCACGGAGTTCATCGCGCGCTCGCGCTCCTCCGCGATGTCGCTCCCGAGGCGCTCGACCGCCATGTGCCCCTTGAGCGGGTCGCGACAGCCGGCCACCAGCGACGGGATCGACACGCCGGTCTCGCGCTTGGAGTCCTCCAGACCCTCCATCGAGGGCGGAGTCTCGCTCAGGCCGAGCTCGAGGCAGCGAAAGCCCATGCCCACGGCGGCGAAGATCTGGTCCTGAATGTTGCTCAGGCGCGATCCGAAGCACGTGGTGGACAGTGCGAATTCGTTGGGGATCCCGGGGGTCGTCACGACCGTTTTGAAGGAGAGTGAGGGGGCATGCGGGAGGCCGGCGCCAGAGAGCCGGTCGCAGAAAATCTACCCCGCGGTCGGCACCGAGGCGGTCGGACTTCAAATCCCCGAGGGAGAGGGAAACGGGTTCCCGGCGCGGCCGGCGGCGGAATCCTAATCCCCGCCGATCGGCGATTGCAAACGGGCCCGGCGCGGAGCCTCAGACCCGCACGTCGCCGCGCGCGTCCGGGACGTCCCCGGCGGCTTCCAGGAGCGGATCCACCTCCTCGCGCAGGAACTCGTCGACCTGCTCCGGAGCGCGTCCGACGAAGCGGGACGGGTCGAGCAGCTCGTCGAGCCGGCCCGCCACGCCCGCGAACATCGGATCCTGCGCCAGGAGCGCCCGCAGCGGGTTCTCCTGCCCCTGGTGGATCGCGGCGGAGGCCTCCCGGGCGAGCACCCGGATCCGCTCGTGTCCGTCCTGGCGGTCGACGCCGGTCTTCACGGCCTCCATCAGGAGGTGCTCGGTCGCGAGGAACGGCAGCTCCTGGGCCAGGTGCCGATCGATCACCGCGGGATGGACGACGATCCCCGACGCGACGTTCAGGTAGAGCTGCAGGATCGCGTCCGTCGCGAGGAACGCCTCGGCGATCGCGATGCGCCGGTTCGCGGAGTCGTCGAGCGTGCGCTCGAACCACTGGTTGGCCGCCGTGTGCGCGGCGTTGTCCACGCCCAGCATGACGTGCCGCGCGAGCGCGCAGATGCGCTCGGACCGCATCGGGTTGCGCTTCCAGGGCATGGCGCTCGAGCCGATCTGCTTGTCCTCGAAGGGCTCCTCGAGCTCGCGTCGACCGGCCGACAGGCGCAGGTCGACCGCGAACTTGGAAGCCGACTGGGCGATGCCCGAGAGCACCTGGCACACGCGGTAGTCGAGCTGGCGCGGGTAGGTCTGCCCCGTGACGAGGAACGTCCGCTCGAAGTCGAGCTTCCGCGTCACGCGCCGATCCAGCTCGCGCACCTTCTCGTGGTCGCCCTCGAAGAGCTCGAGGAACGAGGCCTGGCTGCCCGTCGTCCCCTTGACTCCCCGGAAGCGGATCGCGCGCTCGGCGTGCTCGAGGTCCTGCAGGTTGAACACGAGGTCCTGGATCCACAGGCAGGCGCGCTTCCCGAGCGTGGTCGCCTGGGCCGGCTGGTAGTGCGTGAGACCGAGCACGGGCTGGTGCTTCCAGGCCTCCGCGAAGGTGCGCAGCTGGCGTACGACGTTGACGACCAGCTCGCGCACGAGACGAACGCCGTCGCGCAGCACGATCAGCTCGGCGTTGTCGGTGACGAAGCACGAGGTCGCACCGAGGTGGACGATCCCGCGGGCCTTCGGGCACTGGTCGCCGAGCGCGTGCACGTGCGCCATCACGTCGTGGCGCAGCTCGCGCTCGTAGCGACCCGCGAGCTCGAAGTCGACGTCGTCGAGGTTTGCGCGCAGCTCCTCGAGCTGCTCCTCGGTCACGTCGAGGCCCAGCTCGCGCTGCGACTCGGCCAGGGCCAACCACAGCCTGCGCCAGGTGGAGAACTTCTTCTGCGGCGAGAAGTTCTGCCGCATGGCGGCGCTGGCGTAACGAGAGGAGAGCGGGCTCTGGTAGTTGTTCGGGTCGTCCATCGCGGGGCGAGGATAGCGCTAGTCGAGAAGCGTTCCGAGCACGGCCACGCCCACGCAGGCCACGAGCCCGAGGCGCAGGCGAGAAAGGACGAGGCCCGGCCGATCCCCGGCGGGCACGGCGGGATCCGTGAGCGCCGCGACGACCCACAGGACGCACAGGGACCCGGTCGCATCGGTCAGGACGTCGAGCGCGCTCGGGTTGCGCCCGGGGGTCCAGGACTGGTGCCACTCGTCCACCGCCCCGTAGACCAGCGCGATCCCGAAGGAGGCCGCGAGGACCGCGCGCCCCGGCGCCGGGAGGACGTCCCGGGAGCGCGGCAGGAGCGCCCCCACCCAGAGGAGCGTCAGCAGCCCGAAGAGCGGCGCGTGGGCGAGGTTGGCCGTCAGCGCCCAGACGAACGACGGCGCGGCCTGGGGCGGGGGGAAGCTCGAGGAGGACAGCGCCCAGATCATCACGATCCAGCTGATCCCGAGCAGCAGACCGACGGGCCGCGGGAGCCCGACCAGGAAGCGCCCGACGCGCGTCAGCGCGGCGAGCCAGCGCGGCGAGGGCTCACCCTCCTGCGCCATAGCGTTTGACGGCGCGGAAGATCAGGCCCTTGCCCGAGGGGCTCGCCTCGACGTCGAGCTCGTCGACGCCGGCCTTCAAGAGGAACAGACCGCGGCCGCGATCGTGCTCCAGGTCGAAGAAGTCGGCCGTGCCCAGGAGCTTCTTCACCTCCTCCAGGTCGCCGCCGCCCTCGTCCGTCACGCTCAGGGTCCAGCGCTCCCCGTCCATCTCGAAGGCGAGCTGCATGCGCACGTCGGAG
>CAZDYS010000161.1:0-8230 GCA_964509445.1 uncultured Planctomycetaceae bacterium | reverse complement strand
GGACGACGGAGCTCTGCCGGGCGACGCCCCACGAGGGCTATCACCGCACCTACGGCAGCCACGCCTCGGCGGCGCCCACGACGGATGGAGAGCGGCTCTACGTCACGCTCGGTTCGCGGGGCGTGTACGCGCTCGATCTCGAGACCGGGAAGCCGCTGTGGACGCGTGACCTGGAGGTCGAGCTCACGATGCGCCGGCAGTTCGGAGAGGGGACCGCGCCGGTCGTCGCCGGGAAGCACCTGGTGCTGAACAACGACCAGGAAGGGCCCTCGTTCCTGTGCGTCCTCGACGCGGAGACCGGCGAGGAGCGCTGGCGCGTCGCGCGCGACGAGCCCTCCACCTGGGCCACGCCGCTGGTGACCGAGGTGGACGGCGTCCGCCAGGTGATCGTGAGCGGGACGAACCGCGTGCGGGCCTACGACCTCTTGGACGGGCGCCTGATCTGGGAGTGCGGGGGCCTCGGGCTGAACGCGATCCCGAACCCGCTGCGCGTCGACGACTTCGTCGTGTGCATGTCCGGCTACCGGGACCCGCAGATCCTCGCGATCCGACTCGGCGGGGAGGGCGACCTGACGGACACGGACGCGGTGCTGTGGAAGAGCGCGAAGGGCAGCTCCTACACGCCCTCGCCGGTGCGGGTCGCGCGCGACCTCTACTGCCTGACCGACCGCGGCTTCCTGTCCGCCTTCGCGCTGCAGAGCGGGACGCCGCACTACCTCGAGGAGCGGCTCCCGCGCGGGCTGATCTACAAGGCGTCGCCGCTGGCCTCGATCGCGGGCGAGCGGCTCTACCTCTTGGCCGAGACCGGTGAGATGGTGCAGGTGGCGCTGGGGACGGACTTCGAGGTCGTCGAGGAGGTGCCGTCGCTCGCGCGCTCCGAGGAGGAGATGTTCATCGCCTCCCCGATCGCTCACGACGGCGCGCTCTTCCTGCGCAGCACCGAGCGCCTCCTGCGCATCGACGGCTGAGGGGCGACCAGGAAAGGAGCCGGACTCTGCATCCGGAGGCCGACGGGGTGCGAAGGGCCGGCCAACCCCAAGGAGGTCCTCCATGTTCGTCTTCGCCACCCTCGCTCTCGTCGCCGGCTCCGCGCTCTTCCCCCTGACCTCCGAGGACGAGGCCACACCGGCCGCCGGGAAGGCAACCGACGGCACCTGGACCCAGTGGCGCGGTCCCGCGCGGGACGGCAGCGTGGGCGCGAAGTGGCCCGCGGACCTCGCCGGGCTGACGCCGCTCTGGAGCGTCGAGGACCTCGGGCCCAGCTACGCCGGGCCGATCGTGTCCGAGACGCACGTGTTCACGGTGGAGACGCGAGACGAGGCCTTCGAGATCGTGCGCGCCTTCGACCGGACGACCGGCGAGGAAGCCTGGACCGCGGAGTGGGAGGGCGCGATGGAGGTGCCCTTCTTCGCCGCGCGCAACGGCTCCTGGGTCCGCGCGACGCCGGCCTTCGACGGGGAGACGCTCTACGTCGCCGGGATGCGCGACGTCCTGGCCGCGATCGACGCCTCCAGCGGGGAGATCCGCTGGGTCGTGGACTTCGTCGAGCGCTACGGCACGGACCTGCCGAGCTTCGGCTTCGTGTCCTCGCCGCTGGTCGTGGGGGACCACGTCGTCGTCCAAGCCGCGGCGTCGCTGGTGAAGCTGGACAAGCGCACCGGGGAGGAGGTCTGGCGCGGCCTGACCGCCGAGGCCGGCTGGGACGGACGCGGGAGCTCGAACGGCATGAACAGCCCGTTCTCCTCGCCGGTCCTGGCAGAGCTGGAGGGCAAGGAACAGCTGGTCGTGCTCTCGCGCACGAACCTCTCCGGCGTCGACCTCGAGGACGGCAGCCTCCTGTGGACGCGTGAGATCGAGGCCTTCCGGGGCATGAACATCCTCACGCCGATGGTCGTGGACGACGCGATCTTCACCGCGCCCTACGGCGGACGCGCGCAGCTGCTCGTGCCGCTCGAGGGAGAGGTCGATCCGGTCTGGGACAACCGCGCGCAGGGGAACATGACCTCGCCCGTGGTCGTGGACGGTCACGCGTACCTCTTCACCCGCGCGAACCGCTTCCACTGCATCGACCTCGCCACCGGGGAGGACGCCTGGATCTCGGAGCCGCCGGGAGACGACTACCAGTCGCTCGTCACGAACGGCGAGCGCATCCTGGCGCTCTCGAACACCGGCGTTCTGCGCCTGATCGACGGCGAGCCCAAGGCCTACACCGTGCTCGACGAGCGCGACGTGGCGGACGAGGAGAGCTGGGCGCACCTCGCGGTCGCGGGCGAGCACGTGGTCGTGCGCTCGCAGACCGGGATGTCGACCTTCCGCTGGACCCCGGCCGCGAAGACGCCGCCCGCGGGCGCCGGCAGCGCCGAGTAGGGGTTTCGTTCGGCGTCCCGGGGGCTCCGGGAGTTCGTCGCGCGTCCGGTTAGGATCCGGACATGTCCAGGATCCTGCCGCTCGCCGTCGTCCTCTCGCTCACCTCGTTCGCCTCGGCTCAGGACTGGTCGCGCTTCCGCGGCCCCAACGGCTCCGGCGTCGCCGCGGTCGAGGGGCTGCCGGACCGGCTGGACGAGGACACGCTCGCCTGGCGGACGGAGCTCGCTCCGGGGCACTCCTCGCCGGTCGTCCACTCCGGCCGCGTGTTCCTGACCGCCCAGGAGGGCGAGGAGCTCGTGACGATCGCGCTGGACGCGGAGACCGGAGAGCCGCTCTGGAGCGCCGCGGCCCCCCCGACCGAGATCGCGAAGATCGACGGGCGGAACCACCCGGCCTCGCCCAGCGCCGCGGTCGACGAGGAGCGCGTGGTCGTGTTCTTCCCGGACTTCGGCCTGCTCGCCTACGACCACGAGGGGAACGAGCTGTGGAAGCACCCCCTGGGTCCGTTCCAGAACGTCTACGGCATGGGGGCCTCGCCGATCCTCGCGGGATCCCTGGTGGTGCTCGCCTGCGACCAGTCGCTCGGCTCGTTCCTCCTCGCGCTCGACGCGTCGACCGGCGAGGTCGCCTGGCGCGTCGAGCGGCCGCGCGCCAAGAGCGGCCACTGCACGCCGATCCTGCACGAGACGGAGGAGGGGGTCCGAGAGCTGCTCCTGCCGGGCTCCTTCTTCCTCGACGCCTACGACGTGACGAGCGGCGCGAAGCGCTGGAGCGCGAGCGGTCTGTCCTTCGAGATGAAGTCCGTGCCGGTCCTCGCCGACGGGCTCGTGTTCGTCAACGGCTACGGTTCGCCGATGAACCAGCCCGGCAACCAGATCACGGTCCAGCCGTTCGAAGAGGTGCTGGACGAGAACGACGCGGACGGGAGCGGCACGCTCTCGCGCGAGGAGATGCCGGCGACGCGCGCGGCCGCCTGGTTCGACTTCGTCGACCTGGACGCCGACGGCACGCTCGGCGAAGCGGACTGGGCCTACCTGTCGCGCGCGCTCGGCTCGCTGAACGGGATGCTCGCGTTCCGGCTCGACGGCGCGGCCGGAGAGCGCGACCAGGAGGGGCTGGCCTGGGCCTACCGGCGCGCGGTTCCCCAGCTGCCGTCGCCGCTGATCGTCGACGACGTGCTGTACATGCTCGCGGACGGCGGAGGGATCCTCACGACGTTCCGCCCGAGCACCGGGGAGGTCCTCCAGAAGGGCCGGCTCGCGGAGGCCGCGGGCGACGAGTTCTACGCGTCTCCGGTCGCCGGAGACGGCAAGGTGTACCTCGTGAGCCTGTCCGGATCCGTCTTCGTGCTGCCCACGGGCGGCAGCCTGGAGCCGCTGTCGGTCACCAGCCTCGAGGAGCGCGTGTTCGCCACCCCCGCGCTCCAGGACGGCCGGGTTCTCGTCCGGACGGAGAGCGCGCTCTTCGCCTTCGGCGGGTAGGCGCTGGGCATCGCCCACGCAAGGACCCGGCAAAGCTCTGGCGGAGACGCGCGGCAGGTCCGCGCGGCGCCTCGAACCGGGGGCCCCTTGGGATATGATCTCCGGCTCGTTTTCGCCCCCGAGCCCCTGCCGTGGATCGCATGCCTCGTCTACACCTCCCCGGGACCCTCCTGTTCGTCACCACGTCCGCCGCGCTCCTCCTGGCGGCCTGTCAAACGCCCGCGGGCTCCGGCGGGACCTCCGAGCCCACCGGTTGGCTCGCCTGGCGTGGCCCGGACCAGAACGGCACCTCGCCGGAGACCGGGCTGGTGGACACGGTCGAGGTCGGTGGGGAGAACCACCTGTGGACCTACCCGATCGCCGGCCGCGGCACGCCCGTCGTCGCCGGCGGACGCCTGTTCGGCCTGGGCTACGAGGGGGAGGGGCCGACGCTGCGCGAGGTCCTGTTCTGCCTCGACGAGAAGACCGGCGAGGAGCTCTGGTCGCACCGCTGGTCCGACTTCATCTCCGACACGATCTACACGCGCTACGCGATCGGCGCGCCGACGATCGACCCGGAGACCGGCAACGTGTTCGCGATGACCGGCGCGGGCCTCGTGCACGCCTTCACGCCCGAGGGTGAGATGCTGTGGGAGGTCTCGATGATGGAGACCCTGGGGCGGCTGACGTTCCCGAACGGGCGCGTCGGAGCTCCGGTCCTCCTGGGCGACCTCGTCATCGTGCACTACATCTTCGCGGCCTGGGGACCGACCCACGGGCCCGCGAGTGACCGCTTCTTCGCGTTCCACAAGGAGACCGGCGAGGTCGTCTGGTCCTCGACGCCGAGCGGCCGACCGATCGACGGCTCCTTCTCGACGGCCATCCTCGAGGAGCGCGACGGGCACACGCTGCTCTACGCCGGGCTCGGCGGCGGCAAGGTCGTGTGCGTCGACGCCAAGTCGGGCGATCCGCGCTGGCGCTTCGCGCTCGCGGACGGCGGCCTCAACGCGAGCCAGGTGATCTGGAACGACACGCTGGTCGCGCTGAACGGCAAGGAGAACGTCGACACCTCGACGATCGGCCGCATGGTCGGCCTCGATCTCACGGCGACGCCGGACGAGGAGCGCTGGCTCCAGGACGCGGAGCTGTGGCGCAACGAGCTCTGCGCGTTCACGAGCTCCCCGGTCCTGGTCGACGATCTGGTCTACGCCACGACCTACACCGGCGACATCAACTGCGTCGACGTGAAGACCGGCGAGGTGCTCTGGCACCACAAGCTCGGTCCGGACCAGCTGCACGCCTCGCCGCTGTGGGCCGACGGCAAGCTCTACGTCCCGATCACCAACGGCACCTTCCACATCCTGCGGCCGAGTCGCGAGGGCTGCGAGGTGCTCGACGTCGAGCAGCTCGAGGGCAACTGCCTCGGCGCGCCGGCGGTCGCGAACGGCGCGATCTACGTGCACACGACCAAGGGGCTGTACTGCTTCGGCGAGCGCCGCGAAGGCACCGCGCCGACGTGGTCCGCGGCGGCGGAGGCCGAGGCCGGCGAGCCCGTGCGCCTGCGCATCGTTCCCGCGGACGTCACCTTCCGGGCCGGCGAGTCCGTGTCCTACCGCGTCGAGAGCCTCGACGCCCGCGGCAACGTGGTCGCCGACGTCCCGGCGGACAGCGTCACCTACGAGCCCCAGCTCGGGGCCGGGCCCGGCGCGCCCTGGGAGCGCGCGAAGGAGGGCGTCGCCGTCGTGCGCGCGTCGAAGGACGGCCTCAAGGGCGCGGCCCGGCTGCGCATCGTCCCGTCCCTCCCGCACGTCGAGGACTTCTCGGGCTACGAGCTGAACCAGGCCGACGGCACCTGGGCGTTCCCCCCGGGCCACTGGCTCGGTGCGCGCATCAAGTGGCAGGTCGTCGACGTCGACGGCGAGCGCATGATCCGCCGCCGCATGGACAACCCGCTGTTCCAGCGCACGCTGTCCCTGTTCGGCCATCCGGACGACGCGAACTACACGGTGCAGGCGGACGTGATGATGGACGGCAACCGCCGCTCCATGGCCTGGGCCGGCGTCGTGAACCAGCGCTACCTCATCCTGATCAAGGGCAACCCGCGAGCGCGCCTCTCGGAGCTCGAGGTCAGCTCCAACATGGAGCACCTCAAGATCACGACCCCGTTCGTGGCGAAGCCCCAGGTCTGGTACACGATCAAGACGCGCGTGGACCTCGAGGAGGACGGCACGGCCGTCGTCCGGGCGAAGGTCTGGCCGCGCGACGAAGCGGAGCCCGACGCCTGGTCGATCGAGGCCCGCGATCCCTACGGACACACCCATGGTGCCGCCGGCGTTTATGGCTTCACCCCTCAGAGCCGCTTCACCGTCTTCATGGACAACATCCAGGTGACCCCCAATGAGTGAACGACTTCGTTCCACGGCCTTCCTCCTGACCACCTCGACGCTCCTCGCGGGTGTCGCCGGTGCCGCGACGCCCCAAGACTGGCCGACCTGGGGGCGCGACGAGACGCGCAACATGGCCTCGCCGGAGGCCAAGGGCCTGCCCGGGTCCTTCGAGGCCGGTGACTTCGTCGGCGCTTCGGACGAGATCGACATGGCGACCACGAAGAACGTCAAGTGGATCGCCAAGCTCGGCTCCCAGAGCTACGGCAACCCCGTGATCTCGGACGGCCGCATCTACGTCGGCACGAACAACGACACGCCGCGCGATCCGCGCTTCAAGGGCGACCGCGCGACGGTCTACGCCTTCGAGGAGGACTCCGGCGACTTCCTGTGGCAGCTCAACTGCCCGAAGCTCGGCACCGGCAAGGTCTCCGACTGGGAGTACCTCGGCATCTGCTGCTCCCCGACGGTGGAGGGGGACCGCATCTACATCGTCACCAACCGCTGCGAGGTGATGTGCCTCGACGCCAACGGCATGTCCGACGGCAACCAGGGCTACCAGGACGAGGGCAAGT
The DNA here is from genome assembly GCA_964509445.1 of uncultured Planctomycetaceae bacterium. Classification (GTDB taxonomy): domain Bacteria; phylum Planctomycetota; class UBA1135; order UBA1135; genus CAZDYS01. The sequence continues at coordinate 1,444 of CAZDYS010000161.1, read as the reverse complement.
ACATGGCCTGGAGCGTCCAGGAGGGCGACAAGGCCAAGCCGATGGACGTCGCCGCGACGGACGCCGACATCCTGTGGGTCTACAACATGATCGACGAGCTCGGCGTGTTCCCGCACAACATCACGACCTCGAGCGTGCTCCTGGCGGGGGACCTCCTGTGGGTCACGACCTCGAACGGCGTCGACTACGGGCACGTCGAGACGCCCGCGCCCCAGGCGCCCAGCCTGATCCTGATGGACAAGAACACGGGGGAGCTGCTCGGTGAGGAGGCCTCCGGGCTCTCGTCGCGCATCTTCCACTCGAACTGGTCCTCGCCGACCTACCTGCGCACGGACGACGTCGAGCTGTGCATCTTCGGCGGCCCCGACGGCGTCTGCTACGCGTTCGAGAAGACGCCGATCGACGGTCCGGACGGCTGGCCGATCCTCAAGGAGGCCTGGCGCTACGACTGCAACCCGCCCGAGTACCGGGAGAAGGACGGCAAGAAGATCACCTACACGGACCGTTACGGTCCCAGCGAGATCCTCGGCACGCCGATCACCTACGACGGCCTCGTCTACTGCGTGATCGGCCAGGATCCGGAGCACGGCGAGGGCATCGGCAACCTCACCTGCATCGATCCCACGGGCAAGGAGGTCTGGTCCTACCGCGACATCAACCGCTCGCTGTCCACGATGGCGGCGATGGACGGACTCCTGTTCGTGGCCGACTTTTCCGGCTTCGTCTACTGCTTCGACGCCAAGTCCGGCGAGCTGCAGTGGCGTCACGACACCAAGGGCCACATCTGGGCCTCGCCGATGGTGGCGGACGGGAAGGTCTACATCGGGAACGAGGACGGCTTCATGACGATCCTCCCGGCGACGAACCGCTTCTTCGACGAGGACGGCAACCCGCGCGAGTACGACCCGAAGAAGGACATGGTCGAGGTCGACATGATCTCGCCGATCTACTCCTCCGCGGTCACGGCCAACGGCGTGCTCTACGTCGCGACGCACACGCACCTGTACGCGATCGAGGAAGGGGCCACGCCCTCCAAGACGCAGTGATGCGGGAGAAGAGCGCCGGCGCCAAGTTCGCCTGGGGTCTCGTCCTCCTGGTCGCGATCCTGCACTTCGACTTCTGGCTGTGGGACTCGACCTCGGTCGTGTTCGGCTTCCTGCCCACGGGCCTCGCCTATCAGGCGGGGATCTCCCTGGCGGCGGCGCTCGCCTGGTCGCTGGTGGTCGTCCTCGACTGGCCCGAGGGCGTCGAGGAGTGGGCCGCCGCGGACGAGGAGCGTGACGCGTGATCGGATCGATCCTCGCCACCGTGGCGGCGCAGGCCGCGGAGCCCGCCACCCGCACGCCGCTCCTCGTCGTCGGGGTCTACCTGTTCCTCCTGATCGGCCTGGGGGTCTTCTCCAGCCGCCTGTTCCGCGGGACGAGCAGCGACTACTTCGTCGCCG
>CAZDYS010000160.1:6602-8249 GCA_964509445.1 uncultured Planctomycetaceae bacterium | reverse complement strand
GCCCGTTCGACCATCCGCGCGCGGGCCCCCGTTGTTCAGGAAGGCAAGGAGTGCGTCGGACTCACGCGTCCGGCCTGCTCACTGAACAAACGCCTCCCCCGCGGGGAGCATCGAAGAGGTGCGTTCGACGATGCACCGCGGAGCGGGCTCAGATCGAGTCCAGCCCCCAGGCGAAGGGCTGCAGCGGAAGCGGAGCCCCCTCGAACCCGAACTCGGTCAGGAACCCCTGAACGTCCTCGTGGACCTCCGGGACCCCGCAGAGGAGCGCCAGGGCGCCCTCGTCGTCCAGCAGGCCCTCGCGGTCCCCCGACCGGAGGCGGAAGCGCTGGGCGCCTTCCACCTCGGCCAGGTCGACCTCGCCGGAGGAGCCGATCAGGCGATCGAGCACCTCGGCCGCGGCCGCGCGATCCAGGATCTTCCCGAGACCCAGCATGGAGGCGCGCATCGGCGCTCCGAGAGCCTCGAGCGCGTCGATCACGTCGCTGGCTCCGCTCGGAGCCATCATCAGGAGCGCCGGCTCCACGCCCTCGGGGGCTCCGTCGAAGGCGCGCTGGGCGAGCTCCCGCACGAGGGCGAGCACCTCGATGGTGCGTCCGCCCCACTCGTGCAGCGTGTTCACGAAGTCGCCACCGCGCCCGACGCAGGCGTAGGCCAGGAGCTCTCCGTCCCGCTCGATAACGAGCTTGGTCATCGCGGGGCAGTCCAGCAGAGCGGCGGTCTCCTCGAGCGTCCGGTCGACGCGCGAGCCGTGCGCCTGGTAGAGGGCGTGCACCGCGGCGGCGTCCCGGTCGTCCATCTCCCGGATGCCCTCGCCCAGCGGGAGCGCCTCGGCGATGTCTCCGGTGACGACGATGTCGACTTCGGAGCCGATCGGACCGTAGCCGCGCCGCAGGTAGAAGTCGGGGTCCTGAGACCACAGGAGCGAGAACGCGCAGCCCTCGATCTGCAGGGCGGCCTCGGCCTCGACCAGGACGCGCGTCGCGAGGCCCTTGCCGCGATAGGCCTCGTCCGTCGCGACCGAGCCGATCAGCCCGCCCTTCACGCGCAGACCGGGCTGCACGACGAAGTCGCGCGAGAGGATCGCGCAGGCGGAGGAGACCTGCTCCTCGGTGTGAGCAGTCAGCACGCGTCCGGAGAAGCGCTCGTCGAACACGAGCGGATACTCGGAGGCGATCTCACCACCGTCCCGGAGCACGCGCCCCATCAGGTCGAGCGCGCCGGAGCGGTCGGAGGAAATCGTGCAGTTCATGCCAGGGCTCCGGGTCCGTTCTGCTCCTCCGGATCCTGCAGCTGCGAGCTGCGGAACGCCTCGAGGAGCTGGTCGCCGAGCGAGCTCGCGTCGTCGAGCGAAGCGCGCGCGACGTCGACGGCACCGGCCAGCGCGCGCGGGTCGTCGAGTCCCTGCGTGCTCGCCTCGAGCTGCTTGGCCTGCGCCTCGAGCTTCTCGAGCAGCGCCTGGAAGGCGGCACCGCCCGCCTGGTCGGGGCGTGCGTTCGGGCGCGCAGCGTTCGGCTGGATCGCTTCCGCGGACTGGAACTGCGGGATCTGGGTCGGCTCGGTCATGGCGACTTATCCGAGATAGTTGAGGAGCGAGGTCTGGAGCAGGCTCGCGCTGGAGGCCTGCGTGAGCTGGAGGAGGTAGTCGAT
>CAZDYS010000160.1:0-6502 GCA_964509445.1 uncultured Planctomycetaceae bacterium | reverse complement strand
AGGTCTGGAGCAGGCTCGCGCTGGAGGCCTGCGTGAGCTGGAGGAGGTAGTCGATACGGGTGAGCTCGGTCGCGACCTCGGCGAGGTCCGCGTCCGCGACCTCGCTGAGGAGCCCTTGCAGGTGCACCTCGACGTCGGCGGAGCGACTGTCCGAGACGTCGAGCCGCTGGCTGCGGGCCCCGAGCGTTCCCGCGCCGATCAGCACGTTCTGGTGATGACGGTCGAGGTCCTCGAGCCGGTGGTTCAACCGGTCGAGCATCGCACGCGTGGTCAGGCCGTCCTCGTTGCGCAGGTCGACGGCCGTCTGCTGCAAGAGGTCGAAGACGTTCGTGGTGCCGCCGAACTCGACCAGCTCGTCTCCCGCGCGCTTGACGTTCGTGAGGTCGACGTGGATCACGCGATCGGCCTCTTCGTCGACGAGCTCGAAGTTCGTCTCCGTGGGGTCGAACTGCACGTAGTTGGTCCCGTCGAGCGAGACGGACCCTTCCCCCGTCACCGTGGTCGTGAGGTCGGCCCCGGTGAAGCTCGTGAGGTCCAGGTGCAGCTCGGCGCCGATCTCGTTCGTGAGGACGAGGTCCGCCGGGAGCGGCGTGGGGATCTCGACGGCGGGGCCGGTGCCGAGCCGGATCGTGCCGGCGGTCGCGTCGACGACGAGAGCGTTGTCTCCGAGGAGCGTGTCCCCGTTGCCTCCGTTCACCAGCGCGATGCCGACGGTGGCCAGGTCGGGAGCGACGGTCTGGTCGTGCCGGAACGAGAGCGTCGAGTAGCCGCGCCCCTCGTCCGCATCGGTGCCGGCCGCGACTCCGGTGAGTCCGCCGTAGACGGTGCCCGTGGGCTCGAAGCGCGCGAAGGCCTCGGAGCCCTCGAGGGTGATCGCCACGTCGACGGAGGAACCGACGAGGATGCGCTGACCACCGTCGTCCCCGACGTACTGGATCGTCGTGCGCCCGTTCTCCTCCATCTCGACGAAGGGCTTGCGGTCGGTCTGCGTGCCGCCGAACACGTACAGGTCGCCCGAGCGGTCGTTGGCCAGGTCGAGCATCTGGTTGCGGATCAGGTCGAACTGGTCCGCGATCGAGTTGCGGTCGTCCTGCGTCAGCGTGCCGTTCATACCCTGCAGGATCAGCTCCCGCGCCTGGCTGATCAGGGTCGACGCATCGGTGAGCGCGGCCGACCCGGCGTCGACCGTGCGCTGTCCCTGCGCGATCGCGCGGCGATAGCGGTCCATGTCCGCGATCTGGCGCTCGAGTCGGATCGCGCGCGCCGCCCCGGTCGGGTCGTCGGAGGGACGCAGGATGCGCTTGCCCGAGGAGAGCTGCTCCTGGGCGCGCAGACTCGCCACCTGGCTGGTGCGCAGTCCCTGCAGGACGCGGCGGTAGGTCGAGAAGGTGCTGATGCGGAATCCCATGGCGCTAGATCAGGGACAGGAGCTCGTCGTTGATCTCGTTGATCACGCTGATGAACCGGGACGCTGCCTCGAAGGCCTGCTCGAACGCCACCAGGTCGACGAGCTCCTCGTCGACGTTCACTCCGGAGATGGAGTCGCGACGCTGCTCCAGCGACTGGATGACCGCGTCGTTCGCGTTCAGCGCTTCGAGCGAGGAGGACGTCTGGAAGCCGAGCTCGGAGACGATGTCTCCGTAGAACTGCCCGAGCGAGGCGCCCTCCAGGCCTTCCTGGCTGGCCTCCTTCACGCTCAGCAGCTCGACGAGGATCGAGGAGTCCCCAGGAGCACCGGTGAGCGAGCTCGCGATCAGGGACGGATCGTCCTGCAGCTCGCGACGGATCTCGATGTCGCTCGCGGTCGAACCCGTGAACAACCCGTTGAGGCCGAGGGCGACCAGCACGTCGGAGGTGTCCGAGTCCGAGGCGAGCTCCAGCTCGAACGTGTCCCCGTGCGTGGCCGACAGGTCGCCCACGCCGAAGCTGACGCTGATGCCGTCCGCGACCGCCACCTCGCTCCCGGGCACGTAGTCCGGTCCGAGCGAGATCGAGCTGACCAGGTCTCCCTCCGCGTTGAACACGTCCACGCCGAGGCCGATCGTCGTGCCGATCGTCCCGTCCATCGTCGGACGGAAGGTGAAGGTGTCCTCACCGGTGCCGGTGTAGCTCCCGGTGATGCGCGGCTCGACCGAGGTCGAGTGCCCTTCGACGGTCGTGCCCTGGAGTCCCGTCCAGCCGAAGGTCGCCAGCGTGTTGCCGCCGGTGACCTCGAAGTCCGCCTCCGTTCCGCTGCCCGCCGTCTGCACGACCAGTCCGCCGGCGACCACGGTCGCGACGAGGCCGTTCGTACGCGCGTCGGGATCGGCGTTGATGACCGCGGCGACCTCCTCGGGCGTGGCCTGGGAGATCTCCGTGAAGTCGTACTGGTTGAAGGTGATCGTGACCGGCACCGCGGTCCCGCCCGGGTCGGCGGTCAGCGTGAGCGTGTCGCCGTCGGCGAGCGCGTAGGGGCCCGTCGCGCCCGCGGCGAGAGAGGCCTGGCCTCCTCCGAACACCCCGTCGAGGTCCGGCATCGGCTCGACCCGCGCGCTGAAGTCGAACCCGAAGCCGGAGTTCGCCACGATGCGGAAGCGGCCCGAGGCGTCGATGTCGGCGCTGATGTTGGGGATCGAGTTGAGCTCGTCGAGGAAGCCCTCGACGGTGGTGTGCGTCTCCGAGATCTCGATGCGGTGCTTCACGACGGCGCCGCTGTCGAGGTTCTCGACGTTGACATAGAGCGCCCCGCTGTGGACGTCGAACGGGAGCCCTGCGTTCGAGAGCAGCTCGTCCGATGCCTTGCCGTCCCCATCGAAGTCGGAGACGGGGTTCGCGCCGGTGAGGATGGTCAGCGGCCCGTTCGGGGGCATGCCGACCGAGTGGAGGCGGTTGACGCTGAGCACGAGCTCCTTCGCGAGCTGGTCGAAGCGCGAGCCCATCGAGGGCACGTCGTCGCTCGCGAACTGCAGGAGTCCACCGATGGTCCCGCCGGACACGTCGACGAAGCCCTGGGAACCGCGCATGCGCATGCGGTAGTTCCCGTTGTTGTCGAGGTCGACCGACATGTGGTTGGCCGCGCGCTGGCCGACCAGCGTGTTGCCGGAGACGAGCACCCCGATGGAGCCGTTCGCGCCTTCGAGCGTGGTGACGTCGACGATCTGCGACAGCTCGGTGATCAACTGGTCGCGACGGTCGAGCAGGTCGTTCGCAGGCGTACCGGTCGAGCTCGTGTTCGCGATCTCGATGTTCAGCGCGACGATCTCGTCCGCGAGCCCGTTGACCTGGCTGGCATGGCTGCGCAGCTCGGAACCGACCTCGCGGCCGGTCAGCGTGAGCTGGTTGGAGACCTCGTGCAGACGCGAGGTCAGGAGGCTGGCGGACTGCACCAGGCCGGTTCGCAGGATCGAGTCGGAGGGCGCGGTCGACAGGTCCGAAACGGACGTGAAGAAGCCGTCCATCAGACCCGTCAGGGACGCCTGGTCGTTGGCGCCCAGGAACGTCTCCAGCTCGCTGAGTCCGGTGTAGCGCGACATGAGGCCCCCGAGCGCGCCCTGCTGGGAGTGGATCCGTCCCGCGAGCAGGTTGTCGACGCTGCGCTCGATGCGCGTGACGTTCACGCCGCTGCCGACCAGCGCTCCGCGCAGCGGGACCGACAGGCTCGCCTCGAGCGACACGCTCTGACGCGAGTAGCCCGGGGTGTTCGCGTTCGCGATGTTGTGGCCGACCGTCTCCAGCACGTACTGCGCGCTCAGGAGAGCCTTGAGACCGGTGTTCAGGCTGAGGCTCGCCATGGGTCAGCCCTCCGCGTCCACGAGGACGCCGGCCCGACGCGCCTCGGCGTCGTTCGAGCTCTCGCCCAGGATCCCGAGGATGTCGCGCAGCACACCGCGGTGGTGGGCGCCGAGGACGGCCAGGAGCCGTGCCTGCTTCCCGACGGCCTGCACCGCCTCGCGCAGCTCGACGCGCAGCGTGGTCAGTCCTCCCACGGCGACGCCGGCGCTCTGGCAGCGCTCGATCACGGAGGCCAGGCTGAGGCTCGACGCAGAGACGCTCCAGGTGCGCGCGAGGCGCTCCATGAGGTCGTGTCGACGGACGTCCCGACCCGCCTTGGTCTGGAGCTCTTCCTCGAGCGCGAGCCCGGCCGGAAGCAGGTCCTCCGCTCCGCCCGAGCGCACCGCATCGAGCAGCTGCTCGAGCACGGTGGCGAGGCGCTGCTGCGCGGAGAGCTCCTCCTGGGCCCAGGACTGGAGTTGGATCAGAAGAGAGTCGAGCTTCATGAGCGATCCTCCTCGGAGTCGCTTGCGATCGGGTTCTCGACGAGCTCCTCGGCCGGCAGGATCTCGCCCTTCGGCTCGACGGCCGCGCGGATCATCGCGCCGATGCCGAGCGCGTCCTGGTTCGAGAGCGTGGCGCCGACGTGCTCGTCGAACCACGCCGTGTAGACGTCGGAGCCGGCTCCCTGGAACAGCCCGTCCGGGAGCGCACGACGGAGCTCCTTGACGAGCATCGTCGCGAAGTAGGACTCGAAGGCCTCGCCGGCCTCGTTGGTGACCTCGCTGTCCTCCGACTCGAGCGCGAAGCGTTCGGTGACCTCAGAGACGCGCGAGCCCAGGAGGCCGCGCAGAGCGTCTTGGTGGCTTCCCAATCCTTCGATCATCACATCACCTTGATCTCGGCGTGGAGCATCCCGGACTGCGCCATGGACTGCAGGATCTGGATCATGTCGCGAGGCGTGACGCCGAGGACGTTGAGCACCTCGACCACCTCCTGGAGCGTCGCCGCACCGTTCACGATGGTGAGCGCGCGGTCCTCCTCCTCGAGCAGGAGCGACGTCCGCGCGAGCGTCTGCGTCTGCCCTTCGGAGACGGGGCCGGGTTGCGAGGCCTGCGGCGTCTCCGCGATCGTCACCGTCAGGTTGCCCTTGGTGATGGCGCCGCGCGTGATCCGCACGCCCTCTCCCATGACGATCACGCCGGTGCGCTCGTTGATGACGACGCGCGCGAAGGAGGCCGGCTCGATCTCGCGAGCGAGAATGGAGCTGAGGTAGGCGACGTGGCTCTCCTTCGGAAGGTCGGACGGGACCTTGATGGCGATCGTCATCGCGTCCTGGGACACGGCGGCGCCGGGGAAGAGCTGGTTCACCGCCTCGGTGATCCGCACGACGTTCTGGAAGGAGCCCTCGAGCGCCTTCATATCGAGGTAGATGTAGCCGTGCTCGCTGACGATGCGCGTCTCGACCTCGCGCTGCACCTTGCCACCGGCGGGGATGGTCCCCACGGTCAAGTGGTTGCGGACCGCGGACGCGCCTTCGCCCTCGGCCGAGAACGCTCCCGTGGTGATCGGTCCGGAGCCCGTCGCGTAGACGGTGCGTCCGGTGGCGTCCATCAGTTCGCAGGACAGCAGCGTTCCGCCGATGAGGCTCTCGGAGTCGTAGATCGACGAGACACGCAGGTCGATCTTCGCGCCCGGCTTGATGCCCGGCGGCAGCGTCGCCTGCACGAGCACGATCGCGATGTTGGCGGAGTTCAGGTCGGCGCGCGCGAGGTTGACGTTCTGCGTCATGAGCATGTTGCTCAGCGCGATCAACGCCGCGTTGCTGCGATCCCCCGTACCCGCCAGGCCGGCCACGAGGCCGATGCCCTGGACGGTGTTCTCCTCCTGCCCGCGGACGCGCGCGAGGTCACCGACGCGCACGCGAATCGGCCCCAGGCGTCCAGGCGCGGGTGCGGGCTGGAACCGCGGCCCCCGCACGACGCTGGAGTTCGAGCGCCCGCGCGGTTGCTCGGGGGCCTCGATGCCCCCGGTCAACACGCGCGGGGTCAGGGCAGGGTCCTGCTGAGGGAGGGGATCCTGCGTCGGAGACGCAACCAGGAGGAGAGCGGCGAGGAGCATGACTAGAAGGGCCAGATCCAGGCCAGGACGTCGTGGATGAACGCACCCAGACCCAGGCGCGACGTCGTCTGGGTCATCTCGCCGGAGCCGACGTAGGAGACGCGTGCCTCGGCCACGAGCTCGGATTGGATCGTGTTGTCCGACGCGACGTCGAAGCGGCGCACGATGCCCGAAAACTCGATGACCTTCGTCTCGCGGTCGATGCGGATCTCCCGCCGCCCCTCGATGACCATGTTCCCGTTGGGGAGCACGTCCATGACGATGGCGGTGATGCGCGCGGTGAAGTTGCCGCGCTTCTCGTAGTTCGCCCGGCCGTTGAAGTCGTCCTGCGAGGACGTGGCGATGTCCGGCAGCGGCAGGTTGAACGCGTTGGGCTTGATGTTGAACGAGTTCAGCCGGTAGTCGAGCGTCGTACCGCGCTGCAGCTGGGACTGCTCTTCGTTCTTGATGTTCTGCTCCTCGGTGATGAGCACCGTGAGCAGGTCGCCGGGGCGGCGCGCCGTCTTGTCGGCGATCATGCTGATCGGACCGTTCGACGGCTTGTAGATCGAGCCGACGCGGTCCTGCGCGGAGGCACTGGACGCGACGACGAGGAGCGCGAGGACGGTGGAGAGGATGCGCATGGTGCTAG
>CAZDYS010000159.1:0-8273 GCA_964509445.1 uncultured Planctomycetaceae bacterium | reverse complement strand
GCGCGAGCAGAAGGACATCGTGCGCATCAAGGCCTTCTGGATCGATACCTGGCTGCGCAGTCAGTACCAGAACATCGAGGTGGTCTACATCGTGCACGACGCCGTGGCCAAGATCGTCGACAAGGAGGCGTTCTTCCACCTGCGCGAGTCGGGCGGTACGAAGATCAGCTCGGCCTATGATCTGTGCCTCAAGCTCATTCGCGAGAAGTACCGCCCGGAGAACTGGAACATCTACCCGTTCCACTACTCGGACGGCGACAACTGGTCCGCGCGCGACACCGAGCTGTGCGTCACGATGCTGCGCGACGAGATCCTGCCGCGGGTCAACCAGTTCTGCTACGGGCAGGTCAAGAGCGCCCACGGGCCGGGGCAGTTCAAGAAGGACCTCGATGGCTCGCTCGGGCACGACGAGTTCCTCGTGACCGCGAACGTCAACGACCGTGCGGACGTCCCGGAGGCGATCCGCTCCTTCCTGGGAATGGGGCGCTGAGATGAGACTGAAGAGCGAGCTCCCGTCCGCGCTCAAGTACGAGGCGGTGATCATCGAGAGCGCCGCGCGGGAGGCCGGCCTCGACTTCTTCGACGTGGTGTTCGAGCTCCTCGACGCCAAGGACGTGAACGGCGTCGCGGCCTACGGCGGCTTCCCCGTGCGCTATCCCTCGTGGCGCTTCGGCATGGAGTACGAGCGGCTCGAGAAGGGCCGCCAGTGGGGGCTCTCGAAGATCTACGAGCTGGTCATCAACAACGACCCGACCTACGCCTACCTGGTCCGCTCGAACTCGAAGCTCGAGCAGAAGCTGGTGATGGCGCACGTCTACGGGCACGCGGACTTCTTCAAGCACAACCTCTGGTTCGCCCCCACGAACCGGAGGATGCTCGACACGATGGGGGAGCACGCGGTCCGCCTGCGCCGCTACATCGACCTGTTCGGACGCGAGTGCGTCGAGGGCTTCCTCGACCTCTGCCTGTCGCTCGACACGCTGATCGATCCCTACCTGCCGCTGCGGGAGCACTCGAACCCGCCGGAGGCGCGAAGCGTCTACACCCCGGCGTCCGAACGAGCGCGTCGCGCGCTCGAGGCTCTCTCCTCGAGCTCCGCGCCGGAGGAACCGCCCGCGCCGACGCCGCGCGCCCACCGTCTGCCGACCTACGACGTCTTGGGCTTCCTGATCGAGCACGCTCCGCTCGACGGGTGGCAGAAGGACGTCGTCGAGATCGTGCGCGAGGAGGCCTACTACTTCTCGCCGCAGCGCATGACGAAGATCATGAACGAGGGCTGGGCCTCGTTCTGGCACTCGCGCCTGTTGACCGGCGGCATCCTCGATCCCTCGGAGATCCTCGACTTCGCCGACTGTCACTCCGGCGCGACCGCCTGCCCGCCGGGCCAGGTCAACCCCTACAAGATCGGCATCGAGCTCTTCCGACACGCGGAAGCCCACGGGGAGGACCTGTTCCAGCTGCGCCGCGTGCACAACGACGTCAGCCTGGTCCACAAGCTGGTGGACGAGGAGTTCGCGCAGAACGTGCTGCGGCCGATCTTCGTGCCGGCGCACGTCGAGGGGACGCGCGAGGCTCCCGAGACCGACTGGCGCGAGCTCAAGAGCTGGCTCCTGCAGCAGCTGGCCTGGGGCGGACTGCCGCAGATCCAGCTCGCGGCGGTGGACGCCGAGGGCCAGGGCGAGCTGCTCCTGATCCACCACCACGATGGCCGGGACCTCCAGCTCGGACGGGCGCACGAGACGCTGGTCCACCTGGAGAAGCTCTGGCGCGGACCCGTCCACCTGAGCACGAGGCTCGACGGCAAGGGCCGCCGCGTCGTCGTGCGGGACGGCGAGGTCTCGATGCAGGAGGCCGAGGAGGAAGCGGCCGAGGAACCGGCGCTGGACGAGCTCCGCGACGCCGTCTAGCTCCTTCCCGGGGGTCGAGCGGCCCTCTTACAGGCCCGGGGCTTGTCCCGTCGGCGGATCGGCGGGAGACTCCCCTGCATGGCCCGCCTCCGCTCCACGCTCCCGTCCTCGCTCGCGCTCCTCCTCCCGCTGGTCGCCTCGACCGCCTGCCGCGAGGGCACGGTACAGACGGCGAGCACGATCCCGATCGCGACCTCGACCTTCGGCAACGACGGCTGCAACGGCGCGAACCAGGTCTTCACCGCGGCTCTCGAGGTCGTCGACGATCCGGCGGTGATCGGACCCCTGAGCCGGCTCGCGGCGAGCTCCTCCGGGGACGTCCTGTACGTCACCGGTGCCGACGGAACCGTTCGGGCCTGGGACTTCTCGCTCGACCCGACGATGCCGACGGAGACGACGGTCGTGCCGGTGGGGGAGATCGACACGCTGCTCGCCTCCGTGCTCGCGAGCGCGCCGACCGCCGTGCTGTCCGGCGTCGCGGTCCTCGACCCCACGAACCTCGTGCTGGTGGAGCACGCGTCGAACACGATCCTCATCGCGAGCCTGGTCAACCCGAGCCCCTCGGTCGGGTTCTACATCGGCTTCCCGGACGAGAACTCGAGCTTCGTGGACAGCATCGGCGGCGCCTCGCGCTTCAACTTCCCGAGCGCCACGCCGGTCGACATCGTCACCACCGGGGACGGTCGCCTCTTCGTCGCGGACGCGGGGAACCACGCGGTGCGCGAGGCGGAGCTCGGCTCCAACATCTTCGTTCGCACGGTGGGTGGCCTCGGGTTGCCGTCCTCGGCCGACGGGCCGCTGGGCTCGACCGGCTTCGACACGCCGACCGGGCTCTCCATCGCCTGTGACGGGAGCCTCCTGATCACGGAGAGCGGCCCCGCTGGCAACCGCCTGCGCTCCCTGAGTCTCGGAGGCTTCGGACTGTTCGGCTCTCGCGAAGGCGGGAGCGCCACGCTCGCCGGGGACGGAACGCCCGCCACCGCCGAGGGCGTGGCCGAGCTGGCCAGCCTCGCGCAGCCGGTCTCCCCGGTGTCCACCGCGAGCGGGGAGGTCTACTTCGTGGACGCGGCCACGGGCATCCTGCGCCGCTTCGACCTGACGACGGGAACGGTCGACTGCCCGCTGTTCGCCGACTGCGCCGCGGCGGTCCTGGCCGGTGGGTCCTTCTCCGGCGCCGGAAACTACGCGCTCGCGATCACGAGCTCGGACAACCTCTACGTGCTCGACGGGACCGCCGGGAAGCTGTTCCTGATCACGCCCTGAGCGGATTCTCCCGCGCTTTCGGCCCGCGCTGACGGGCGATCGGGGCAGGGACCGAGGGACGTCGTATCGGGCGGGGGACGGAGCCTCTAGAATTCGCCGCCATGGCGAACGAATCCCTGGAGCATCCCTCGGCCGAAGGCCCGCGCGAGGTCACGGTCCTCGCCGTCGTGCTCGGCGTCCTGATCGGATGCGTGATGGCGATCGCGAACGTGTACCTCGGCCTCCGCGTGGGGCTGACCGTGAGCGCATCGATTCCGGCCGCGGTGATCTCGATGGGCATCCTGCGCGGCGTCTTGCGCCGCGGCACGGTGCTCGAGAACAACATCGTGCAGACCATCGCGTCGGCGGGCGAGTCGCTCGCCGCGGGCATCATCTTCACGATGCCCGCGCTCGTGATCACGGGCGTGTGGACCGACTTCGACTTCTGGACCACGACGCTCGTCTCGATCACCGGCGGCATGCTCGGCGTGCTCTTCATGATCCCGCTGCGCAAGCCGATGATCGTGGAGGACGAGGAGCTCACCTATCCGGAGGGTATCGCCTGCGCGAAGGTGCTCGAGGCCGGGGAGTCCGGCACGGGCGGCATGCGCATGATCTTCGGCGGCTTGATCGTCGCGGCGCTGGTCAAGGTGGCGGAGTCGTTCAAGCTCCTGGCCGGAGAGATCAGCACCAAGTGGGCCATCGGCAAGGCGCACTTCTCCGCCGGCATGTTCGCCGGTCCCGCGTTGATCGGCGTCGGCTTCATCGTCGGTCTGAACATCGCCGTCCTGGTCTTCCTGGGCGGCGCGATCTCGTGGCTGGCCGTCGGTCCGGTCCTCTCCTCGATGGACTACCAGGGCGTCCTGACGGGTGCGACCACCGGCGACGTGGTCGACGCGCATGCGGTCGCGGGAGGCCTCAAGCCGCACCTGCGCTTCCTCGGCGTCGGGGCGATGATCGTCGGCGGCCTCTGGTCGATCTTCATGATCCGCAACGGCATCGTGCGCGGGATCAAGGAGACCATCGGTGGCTATCGCGCCTCCATGAAGGGCCAGGCGCGCACCGCGCGCACCGAGACGGACATGGAGCCCCAGTGGATCCTGCTCCTGCTCGCTGCGACCACCCTGATCGTCGCGATTCTCTACTACCGCGTGACCGACGGCGCCGCCGGGGTCACGGGCCTCGCCACGGTCCTGATGATCGTGTGCTCGTTCTTCTTCGTCGCCGTGGCGGCCTACATCGTCGGTCTGGTCGGCTCCAGCAACAGCCCGGTCAGCGGCATGACCATCTGCTCGGTGCTGTTCACGTCGGCCTTCGTCGCGCTCTTCGGGTACCAGGGCGAGCTCGCCATCGTGGCCACGATGGGGGTCGCAGGGGTCGTCTGCTGCGCGACCTGCACGTCCGGTGACGTGTGCCAGGACCTCAAGACCGGCTCCCTGGTCGGGGCCACGCCCAAGCGCCAGCAGTGGACCGAGGTGATCGGCGTGATCGCCTCCTCCTTCGTGATGTGGTTTGCCCTGAACCTGCTGCACAAGGCCTACGGGATCGGGACGGACGCGCACCTCGCGCCGGAGCTCCAGGGCAACGCCCTCGACGCCCCCCAGGCGCAGCTGTTCGCGAGCCTGATGAACGGCTTCTTCGGCGAGGCCGCGCTGCCCTGGGACCTGATCGGAGTCGGCGCCGGCATCGGCGTCGCGATCATCCTGATCGACCAGCTCTTCCTGCGTCCGAAGGGAAGCCGTTTCCGCATGCACGTGATGCCGCTGGCGGTCGGGATGTACCTGCCGCTCGGCATGACCGCGGCGATCCTGGTCGGCGGCCTCTTGGCCTGGTTCGCCGGGCGCGGAGCCGCTTCCGAGGAGAAGCGCCACGCGGGCCTCGAGAAGGGCGTCATCCTGGCCTCCGGTCTGATCGCCGGCGAGTCGATCGCGGGCGTCCTGATGGCGATCCCGGCGGCGCTCGAGAAGGAGATCCCGGAGCTGCTGTCGGACGCGAACGTCCAGCTCGCGATCGCCGTCGTGGCCGTCGCGGCGCTCTCCCTCTGGCTCGTGCGCGTGAGTCGTCCGGAGCGCGCCTGATCCTCCGCCCGCCCCTGGAAGGGGGGCCCAGGCGCCCCGCGCGGCGTCTCGGCCAAGTCTCCCAGGGTCGGCGAGTTTCCCCACTCTTGGTGCAATCCAGCGGCCCCGCGGGCCGATGACATCGATCTGCCTCCCCGGTCCTCTCCCCATGAAGCTCTCCATCCTCATCCCCGTCTACAACGAGGAAGAGACCCTGCGTGAGCTCGTCGGAAAGGTGCTCGCGCAGCCCTGGGAGAAGGAGCTCATCCTGGTCGACGACGCCTCCAAGGACGCGACGCCCCAGATCCTGGAGGAGCTCGCGAAGGAGCACCCCGAGATCGAGGTGCGCCGCCACACGGAGAACCAGGGCAAGGGAGCCGCGCTCCGCACGGCGCTCGCGTCGTTCACGGGCGACGTCGTCCTGATCCAGGACGCGGACCTCGAGTACGACCCGGCGGACTACGCCGTGCTCCTCGAGCCGATCGAGTCGGGCAAGGCGGACGTGGTCTACGGCAGCCGCTTCCTCGGCGGCAAGTTCAGCCGCGTCCACCTGTACCACCACTACGTCGGCAACCGGATCCTGACCATGATCTCGAACCTGGTCACGAACCTGAACCTGACCGACATGGAGACCTGCTACAAGGTCTTCCAGGCGGACATCGCGCGGCGCCTCGACCTCCAGTCGAAGACCTTCGCGGTCGAGCCGGAGATCACCTGCAAGGTCGCGAAGATGCGCGCGCGCATCTACGAGGTCCCGATCAGCTACGCCGGCCGGGACTACACCGCGGGCAAGAAGATCCGCCCGACCGACGGGATCTGGGCGATCCTGTCGATCCTCCGCTGGGGCATCTTCAGCGGGACGCCGAAGTAGCTCGCGCGCGAGCGTCGTGAAGCGCAGGCGCGGCTAGGCCTGGTCCGGGTCGAGCCCCTTCAGGGCGAGCAGGCAGCCCCCGAAGAAGAGCAGGAGGCACAGGATCACGATCGGCCAGATCGGTGCGCCGATCCGCTGCGCGAAGTCGACCCACGCGTTGTGCGCGAAGCCGCGGTCGCGCGCCTCGGTCGGAGAGAGCGTGGCGACACGCTGCTCCTCCTCGATCCCCGTCCGGTCGTCCGTCACGAAGAACAGGGTCGTGAGCGGGAACTCCTCGTCCTCGATCGCGATGCGGTGGCGCAACATCCGCCAGTGCGCCCAGGGCGGCGCGAAGCGCAGGTCCCACAGGATGCGCTGGAACCGCTCCTCCTCCTGGGTCTCCGCTCCGCCCTCGAGATCGGGCCACTCGATTCGCGCGGCCTCGACGGCCAGTGCGGTGTGCGTCGTCGTGTCCACCAGGACGCCGGGCACGGAGGTCAACGTTCCGAAGCCCAGGAGCAGCCAGGCGGCCGGCCGCCAGCGCGTGTCGTCGGCGAGCCGGTCGAGCATCGGTCCGACGGCGAGCCACAGGAACGGCAGGAGCGGGAGCGCATAGCGCGGTCCGTAGCACCAGGCACCGTGCCAGCCGACCGTCATCGAGACCGGGACCAGGACCGCCGCGGCGACCCCCAGGACGAGCAGCGGAACTCGCAGCTCGCGCAGCTTGAGCTGACGCCAGGCCCAGGGCAGGAACAGGAGGACGCCCGGCGCGAGCCACAGCAGTCCGCGGCCGGGGGAGAGGAGGAGCCCCGCGAGGCCGTGGTGGACCGGGTAGTTGAAGTAACCCTCGAAGGAGACAGCCTCGCTGTAGCCTTGCTCGAGCGGGTCGCCGAAGCGCAGTTGGTTCGACCACAGGAACACGCCGAAGAGCGCGAGCGCGGGCGCGGCGAACAGCACGAGGTCCAGGAAGCGCACGCGCTCGCCGTGGTGCTTGGAGCCGCGCCAGAGCACGAACAGGAGCGCGATCCCCAGCACGACCAGCACCGGCGCGGTCAAGGAGCGCGTCAGGAACGCGGCCCCCAGCGAGAGCCCACACAGGACCAGCGGCCAGGTCCCCGGTCGTCGGTAGCGGAACAGGCGTTCCTCCACGACCACGATCAGGTGGAACGAGAGGAACAGGAAGAACGTCGCCTGCACCATGTTCAGGGTGGAGCGCGCCTGCGGCCAGGCGAAGGTGCACAGGCCGTAGGTCAGGCCCGCGAGCCAGGCGTTCTTGCGGCTCGCTCCCAGGCGGCGGGAGGTCAGGACGACGAGCAGGCCGGTCAGGGCGCTCAGCAGCGGATTGCGCCAGGCGACGGCCAGGTGCTCGAAGAACTCGGTCCGGTGCACTCCCTGGTGGGCGACCTCGGAGTGGGCCTCGTCGATCTCCGGGAAGAGCGGGCTGACCAGGCTGCCGGCGAGGTAGAAGGGCACGCCGAGGTAGGCCTGTCCGACGCCGAACCAGGAGTACCAGGCGTCGCCCTCGCCCTGCATCAGGTTGAACGGCGGCTGTCCGTTCGACTGCCGGCGCAGGGACTCCGCGATCAGCGCCTCGGCCTCCGGCGTTCCCCCGATCGCGTGCGTGCCCTCCCGGGCCAGCGCGCTGGTCGTCTGGAACTCCACCTCGCCGTCCAGGACGGAGGGCTGCGAGGGCATGCTGGCGGTGAAGATCGCCAGCAGGATGAGGAACACGGAGCGGCCGACCAACAGGTCGCCGAGCCGGACCGCAGGAGGGCGGGAGAAGGGGCTCACGCCTTCGGGTTTGAGCACACCGAAGAGGCGAAAGCAAGCGCTACCCCAGCACGGCGCCCTTCCCCGTGTAGTAGCGGAACAGGTGTTCGCGGTGCCTCCTGGCCAGCTTGCGGGAGAGGCCGTCGGACCAGTTCCAGCCGCTCTTCCCGCGCGCCTCGTAGTAGGCGCTCATGCGCGCGTCGTAGGCCGCGACGTGGTCCGCGACCTCGTCCTCCGTCGGCCAGGCGTCGTCGAACAGCACCGCCTCGACGTCGAGCCGCGGTCGCGGGGTGGGGTCCTCGTCCGGCAGGCCGACGCACAGGCCGAAGAGGGGGAACACGTCGGCCGGCACCTCGAGCAGCTCGTCCACCTCGTCCAGGCGCGTGCGCAGTCCGCCGATGTAGCAGATGCCGAGCCCGCGCGCCTCGAAGGCCAGGGCCAGGTTCT
>CAZDYS010000158.1:0-8307 GCA_964509445.1 uncultured Planctomycetaceae bacterium | reverse complement strand
AAGGAGACCGCCCAGGTCGCGGTCGAGGCGAGCCTGACCGGCCACACGGTCTTCGCGACCGTCCACACGAACGACGCGCCCAGCGCGATCACGCGGCTCGTGGACCTGGGGCTCGAGACCTTCCTGATCACCGCGACGCTCGAGGCCGTCGTCGCGCAGCGGCTCGTGCGGCGCGTGTGCGACGACTGCAAGGCCGGCTACGAGCCCGACGACGACGTCTTGCGCGAGCTCGGGCCCGACGGCGACCGCCTGCGCGGGCGCACCCTGTACTACGGCAAGGGCTGCGAGAACTGCTTCCACACCGGCTACCGCGGACGGACCGCGATCTGCGAGATCATGCGCATGACGGACGCGGTCCGGCAGGCGGTGCTCTCGGGAGCGTCCACGGCCGAGGTGCGCGCGCGCGCCGAGGAAGCCGGCATGCGCAGCCTCCGGACCAGCGGGATCTCGTCCATCCTGGCCGGCAACACCACGGTCGAGGAGGTCGTGCGCGAGACGATGGGCTCTTGGTAGTCCCCCGCCCTCGCCGGTACGTTTCCCCCTCCCTCGCCTCCGACACCTCCCCCCTGTAGATGGCCAAGAAGCTCCAACGTAGCGTCAAACCGAAATCCGGTGCCCAGGGAGCCGCTCCGCGCGCGGAGGCGGGACCCCGCCCGGGGGGAGGCAGCCGCAAGGCGAAGAAGGTCTCGGACCAGATCATCAACGACTTCACGATCCAGCTCGCGACGCTCAGCTCCGCGGGCATCCCGATCGTGCGCGCGCTCGGCATCCTCGAGCGGCAGACGAAGCCCGGACCGTTCAAGGACGTCATCGGCGAGCTGGTGGAGGACGTGTCCTCCGGCACGCCCATGTCCGAGGCGATGCACAAGCACGAGCGCGTGTTCGACGACCTGTACTCGTCGATGGTGCGCGCCGGCGAGGTCGGCGGTGTGCTCGACAAGGTGCTGCAGCGGCTCGCCGAGTACCGCGAGCGCATCGCCGAGCTGCGCGCCAAGGTCATCGGCGCGATGATCTACCCGGCGGTCATCATGTTCGTCGCGGTCGTCGTCGTGTCCCTGGTGATCGTGCTGGTCATCCCGAAGTTCCGCGAGATCTTCCGCAGCTTCGACGCGGACATGCCCGGGATCACGCTGCTGCTACTGAACATCAGCGACTTCGCGGTGAAATACTGGTACGCGGTCTTCGGCGTGCCGGTCGTGCTCTTCCTCCTGCACTCGTTCTTCATGCGGCGCGGGGGCATGTACCGCTACCGCATGCACAAGCTGCTCCTGAAGCTGCCGATCCTGGGCTCGATCCTCAGCCAGTCCCTGATCGCCGGCTTCTCGCGCACCTTCGGCACGTTGCTGCAGTCCGGAGTGCCGCACCTCGACGCGCTCGGGATCGTGCGCGACACGAGCAGCAACGACGTCCTGATCGAGGGCGTCGAGGCGATCCGCAAGACGGTGCGCGAGGGCGAGGGCATCGCGCGGCCGATGGAGGAGACCGGCGTGTTCGACGACCTGGTCTGCAACATGGTGGACGTCGGCGAGCAGACCGGGGAGCTCGACCAGATGCTCGTGCGCGTCGCCGACGCCTACGAGGCCGCGGTCGACCGCAAGATCGACGCGATGTTCAAGATCCTCGAGCCGATCATCCTGATCGTGATCGCGATCTTCGTCGGCTTCATCGTCGTCGCCTTGTTCATGCCGCTCATGACGATCATGAGTACGCTGAACCAGTGATCCCCACGGCTCCACCTCCAGGCTCTCCGCTCCGAACTCCCGACCGCGAGGCGCGTCGGTGAGGTTCTCGCTGCGCGCGCGCGTCCTGGCGCTGGTGTTCGCCCTCAACCTCGCGGTGTTCGGGGTGAGCGGCTACCTGACCTCGCGTCTGCAGGTGGAGGTCTACCGCGGCACGAACGACGCCTTGATCGAGCAGGTGGTGTTCACGCTGCCGCTCGCGATCCAGGACTCCGGACTCAACGTCCCGCGCATCCTGTCGTGGTCGACCTGGAACGTGCTCGAGGACGCGATCCTCGTCAGCGACCGGATCGAGGAGGACGGCGCCGGCGACCTCGTTCCGAAGGGGGTCGCGCTCAACCCGCTCGGGCGCCGGCACCGCGACGCGACCTTCGACGAGCAGACCGCTCTGGCGGCGATCGCGCTCTCGATCCGCACGGGCGAGCCGCAGTACGAAGTGCTGGGCGGGACCGCCGTCCCGATCGAGGGGCCGAGCGACGAGGTCTGGGGCGGCCTCTGGTTCCGACCCGCGCGCCAGGTCGACGAGGCCCAGCTGGTCGAGACGATCCTGCCCTGGTTCGCGCTGTCGACCCTGGTCCTGACGCTGGTGACCTTCTTCGGCATGCGGCGGCTCGTGCTCGACCCGATCGGGAGCCTCGGCGAAGGGGCGCGCCGCGTGCGCAGCGGCGACCTGGGCGTGCGGCTGGAGGAACCCGCGCGACGCGACGAGATGGCGGATCTCGTGCGTTCCTTCAACGAGATGACGAGCACGGTCCAGGGCTTCAACGCGCGCCTCGAGGAAGAGGTCCTGCTCGCCACCGAGCAGGCGCGCCGCGCGGAGGCGGCCGCGATGACCCAGCGCCGGCTCGCGGCGATGGGGGAGCTCGCCGCCGGCATCGCCCACGAGATCAACAACCCGCTCGGCGGACTGCTCAACGCCGTGCAGGCGCTCGAGCGACCGGACCTGGAGCCCGCCAAGCGCAAGCGCTACCTCGAGCTCCTGTCGACCGGTCTCGCGCGCATCGGCGACACGGTCAACCGCCTGCGGCGCTTCACTCCGCGCCCGAGCGAGTTCGAGCCGGTCGACCTCTGCGACGTGCTGCGCGACAGCCTCGACCTGTTGCGGCACCGCGCCGAGCGCCTGTCCGTGTCCATCGAGGAGTCCCTGGAGCCCGGCGTGGAGACGCGCATCCAGGGCGCCCGCAACGAGATCGGCCAGGCGCTCCTGAACCTCCTCACGAACGCTCTCGACGCGCTCGAGAGCACCGGCCGGGGCGCCGGACGGCTCGCGGTGACGCTCGAGGCTCGCACCGACGACGGCCTCCCGGGAGTGCTCCTGGCGGTCGAGGACGACGGGCCGGGCGTGGACGCGGAGGAGCTGGAGCGCGTGCAGGACCTGTTCTACACGACCAAGGAGGTGGGCAAGGGCACCGGGCTCGGCCTGCCCCTGGTGCACAGCACGCTGCAGAAGCACGGGGGGACGGTGCAGCTGTCCTCGGAGCCCGGCAGCTACTTCCGCGTCGAGCTGTGGTTCCCCCTGGACGGAAGCCCGTCCGTCTCCGACGCTCGCGAACGATGAGCGACGTCCCGCTTTGGCTCTGGGGAACCCTCGGCGGGCTCCTGCTGTGCTCCGGGCTCTGCAGCTCGTCGGAGACGGCGCTGTTCAGCCTGAGCACGAAGGAACGCGAGCGCGCGAGCCTCGCCGTCCGTCGGCTGCTCGATCGACCCAGTCAGCTCCTGGTGTCGATCCTGCTCTTGAACCTCGTGATCAACGTGCTGTTCTTCGCGTTCGCCTCGCGCCTGCGCAAGCTCACGGGCTGGAACGAGCTGGCCGTGGGGCTGGGCGTCCTGGTCGCGCTCCTGTTCTTCGGCGAGATCCTGCCGAAGACGCTCGGGCTGCGCGGGCGCTCGACCGTCGCGCGACTCGCCGCGCCGCTCCTGCGGATCGCGGTGCTCGTGCTCGGCCCGCTCTCGCGTCCCCTGCGCGGGCTGCTCGAGTGGGTCAACGCGACGCTCGCGCTGTGGTTCCCCCCGGAGCGCGGGATCACCTCGGAGGTGCTCGCGAGCGTGATGGAGCGCGGCGAGGAGGACGGAGCGCTCCTGGGCGAGGAGGCGGATCTCCTGGCGGAGGTCATCGAGCTCGACGACATCCGCGTGCGCGAGATCATGACGCCGCGCGTGGACGCGCTGTTCCTCGACGTCGGCGGGGAGAACCGTCAGGAGGTCGTCCAGGCGGCGCTCGAGCGGCGGCAGTCCTGGCTGCCGGTCGTCGAGGGCGGTCCCGACCGCGTGCTCGGACGCGTCCACCTGCGTCACCTCCTGGACTCGAAGGAGCGGCCCATCGCCCAGCTGGTCATGCCGGTCAAGTTCGTCCCGGAGGTCGCCAGCGCGCTCGACCTCCTGCACACGCTGCGCGACGACCGCACCTCCGAGGCGGTCGTCGTCGACGAGTGGGGCGGGACGGCCGGCTACGTGACGGCCGAGGACGTGTTCGAGGAGCTCGTCGGAGACCTGCGCACGGAGGGCGAGACGCCGGTCGCGGCGGTGCAGTCGCTGCCGTCGGGCCGCTACCGCGTCGCCGGAGACCTCTCCATCCGCGACTGGAACGAGGCCTTCGGCCTGCAGGTCGTGCCGGTCGAGTTCGAGACCGTCGGCGGGTTCGTGACCGCGCTGCTCGGGCGCATTCCGCGCGCCGGGGACGAGGTGCAGGTACAGGACCTCGTGATGCGTGTGCACGCGATGCGCGGACGGCGCGTCGAGACGATCGACATCGGCATCCGCGAGGACAAGACGACCGGAGGTGCGGCGTGACCGTCGGGATCCTCCTGGCCCTCTCGTTCCTGTTCCTGTCCGCGGTCTTCTCCGGGAGCGAGACCGGGGTGTACTCGATCTCGCGCGTGCGGCTCGAGGCGGACGTGCACGCGCGGCGCCGCGCGGCGAGCCTGCTCGAGCGCCTGTCGCGCAACGAGTCCGTGTTCCTGATCACGCTCCTGATCGGGAACAACCTGATGCTCGAGATGCTCACCCACGAGGTCGAGTCGGGCCTCCTGCCGCACGACCTGCCGGCGGGGACGACGGAGCTCGTGGTGACGCTGACGCTGACGCCGGTGGTCTTCCTGTTCGGCGAGCTGCTGCCGAAGGACCTGTTCCGCCGCCGCCCGCACCGGTTCCTGTACCTGTCGGTCCCGGTGCTGTCGGTCGCGCGGGTGCTGTTCCTCCCGCTGGCGCTGCCGGTCTACGGGATCTCGCGTCTGCTGGAGCGCGTGTTCGGCCTGCGCCGGCGCGCGGTCGCGCGGGCGCTGGGCCGCGAGGAGATGATCGAGGTCTTCGAGGAGGGGGCCCGGACCGGCGCCCTCGCGCCCCAGGCCCAGCCCCTGGTGCGGAACGTGCTCGTCCTGCGGGAGACTCCCGTCCAGCGCGTGATGGTGCCCTGGGACCGCGTGCGCCACGTCCCGCTGGGGCGGACCGACGAGGAGGTCCGGGCGGCCGTGGAGGACGCCGAGTTCACCCGCCAGCCGGCCCTGGACGAGCACGGTCACGTGACCGGCTACCTGAACCAGCTCGAGGTCCTGTCGGACCCGGGCCCGCCGGCCGCCCACGTGCGCGAGCTCGAGCGCTTCGCCCCGGAGACCCCCGTGGATCGGGCGCTCGCGCGCCTGCGGAGCTCCGGCCAGCGCCTGGCCCTGGTGGGGACCCCCGAAGAGCCCCGGGGCCTGGTCACCCTGATGGACCTGGTGGCCGAGATCTCGCGGGAGTCCCGCGAGGCCTGAGCGCCGCTGCGCCGGGTTTTTGCGCGCAGTGGCCGCAACCGGCTCGCGCCGCTAGGATATCCGCCTTCATGAGCCAGCGTTCCGACCCCAAGAGCCTCTCCGGCTGGATCCTCGTCGCCGGGTTCCTGTTGGTCTCCTTCGGCCTCGTCGCGCGCGGCGGGCAGGACGAGGACAACGGGGGCGTGCCCGGCGCGGACGCGTTCCGGTACACCCAGGCCTACGGGACCGCGGACTCCAACGGGAGCATGATCGCGGTGACCGGCGTCGACGTCACCGGCGGCTCGCTCCTGTTCCTGGTGGACACCGAGTCCCGGCAGCTGAGCGTCTACCAGGCGACAGGCGGGACGAAGAGCACCATGAACGTGCGCTGGGTCGGAGCCCGCAACATCGACCTCGACCTGCAGGTCGACGGGTTCAACGACGAGTCCGAGTACACTTTCAAGCAACTCGCTTCCGAGTTCGCGGAGACCGGCTCCCTGGAGGAGCCGAACCGCTGATCTCGAAGGCCCCATCCCCCTGCGACTCCCGAGTCAGGAGACGGAACCCGTGTCCGACGAGTTCTACAACTTCGAAGAAGCCCTCGAGCAACTGAACCTCAAGGACGAGGAGCTCAAGCGCCTCGTGTCCGAGGGCGAGATCCGCGCGTTCCGCGACGGCGAGACCATGCGCCTGCGGATCCAGGACGTGGAGAGCCTGAAGACCGAGCTGATGGGGGGCGACGTCGTCGACCTGGCCGGCTCCAGCGAGGAGATCGTGTTCGAGGACGACCTCGAGCTCGACGAGACGGGGATGGCGACCGAGGAGATCTCGGACATGGACACCCTGCTCGAGGAGGACGTCGAGGACGTCGCCGACCTCGAGCTGGACGACGAGGAGGACGAGGACGACGAGCCCGCCGTCGTGCGCCGCGCCGCTCCCGTCGAGGAGGAGGTCCCCGAGGGCATGCTCATGCGCGTCGTGGCCATCGCGACCACGCTGATGCTCATCCTCGGCATGCCGATCGTCGTCTCCATCGACACCGGCTCCGTCAGCGACATCGCGAAGGGCATCGCCGGCCTGTTCGGCGCCGAGCTGCCCGAGTAGCGCCGTCCGAGGGCGGCGCGGCCCGCGCGCCGCGCCGGCTCGCTCTCGGAGGAGCGCCCCCGCGGTCCCTCCGGATCCCGCGTTCCGGCGGTCCCCGAGTCCGCGGACTTGTGGCCTTCCCGCGCCCGTCGCTTGCTCGCGCGGGCCGCGGTTCGTATCACCGGGCCTGGGGCCCATCCACGAGCGTCCGCACCCCTCTCCCGCGCGCCACTTCGCGACGGGTCGACCGGTCTCCAGGGACGCACGAACCGAAGCAACCACCATGAACACCCACCGAGCTCAGCCTTCCCGTCCTTCGTTCTCCGCGCTGCGCCTGCCCGTGCTCCTCCTGGGCCTGTGCGCCTCGTCCTGCGTCTCCCTGGCGGAGCACGAGGAGGCCCTGGCGAACGTGAAGTACTACCAGCGCAACCTGCAGGACCTCGAGGCGTTCGTGGGCGAGCTGGAGGCCGAGAACACCCGGCTCCAGGGCGAGCTCGGTCTGTACTCCGGGAAGTCCCTCGAGGAGGCCGCCTACACGGGCGACATCGACGAGCGGCTGAGCGAGCTCGACCGGATCATGTCGTCCCTCGGCAGCGCCGACGGGGACGTGACGGTGCTCCAGGTCGAGGGCGGCTACGGGCTGCGCATGCCCGACGCGATCCTGTTCGACTCGGGCTCCTCGACGCTCAAGCCGGAGGGCAAAGAGCTCCTCCTCCAGATGGCGACCGAGATCCAGAACCGCCCGTTCCAGCGTATCTGGGTGCGCGGGCACACGGACTCGGACCCGATCGTCAAGGCGGAGACCAAGCGCCGGTTCCCCTACGGCAACCACCAGCTGTCCACCGCGCGCGCGATCGAGGTCGCGGCGCTGCTCGCCGGCGACGGCGGGATCGACTGGGCCAAGCTCGTCGTGGCCGGCTTCGGCCCGAGCGATCCGGTCGCTCCGAACTCCGTGACGGACAAGTCCAAGAACCGCCGCGTGGAGCTCTTCGTGATCGAGGACCAGGGCAAGTAGCCCGCCGGCGGGCATGGCTCGCACCCTGCGGTTCGGCCGTGGCGCGCTCGGTCCGGGGATCCTGGTCCTCGGGATGGTGAGCGCGAGCTGCGGCGCGGACGCGGACGCTCCGACGGCCCTCGAGCAGCTCGAGGGACTCGCCTTCGTCCCAGCCGGTCGCTGTGAGCTGCAGCCGGCGTCCCTGCCGTTCTCGGACGTGTCCCTGGAGCGGGCCCTGGTGATCGACCGGTTCGAGCTCACGCGCGGCGACCTCGAGGCCTACTACCGCGAGCACGCCCCGGGCGAGAGGTCGGCCGGAAGCACCTCCGCCGAGGAGCTCCCGGACCGCGAGTGGCCCGCGCCGCTGACGCACGCGGAGGCGGAGCGCGTCGCCGGCTGGCGCGGCATGCGTCTCCCGACCGGCCGGGAGTGGGTGTTCGTCGCGGTCGGCGGGCGCGGCCGCACCTACCCCTGGGGCGTGGACCAGCGCTCCGTCGCGAACACCAGCGAGATGAACCTCGGCTCGCCCACGCCGGTCGGGACGTTCGAGAACGGCCGCGACCGACGCTTCGGGTGCTACGACCTCGTGGGCAACGTCTGGGAGTGGACCTCCGACACGCTCCCCGGCGGCGGGGACTCGGACGACGAGGTCCTGCGCGAGCTGACGGGGGAGGATCCGG
This sequence comes from uncultured Planctomycetaceae bacterium, assembly GCA_964509445.1. Lineage (GTDB taxonomy): Bacteria > Planctomycetota > UBA1135 > UBA1135 > CAZDYS01. Next base: position 83 of record CAZDYS010000158.1, on the reverse strand, counting down.
AGGGGCCGCCGCGCCTGTGCGCGCTCGGCGGCGCGTTCGACACGCCGCGCAACCGGACCTTCGAAGTGCGCGCGCTCTCCTGG
>CAZDYS010000157.1:0-8335 GCA_964509445.1 uncultured Planctomycetaceae bacterium | reverse complement strand
TTCGCGGTCGGCGACATGTACTTCCAGAAGAAGTGCATCGACAAGATCTACGAGTTCAAGAAGAAGAACAAGACGATCCTGTTCTGCAGCCACTCGCTCTACGACGTGCGGCAGCTGTGCGACCAGGCGATCTGGTTGAACCACGGCGAGTGCATGGCGCTCGGGGACTCGGTCGAGGTGACGAACGAGTACTCCGCGTTCCAGCGGCACCACATGGGGGAGGAGGAGCTCACCAAGGAGCAGTATCCCTCGGTCGACGGCGCGGGGACCGGTGCGGACAAGGACTTCCCGCGCATCCTGGACGCGCGCATCTATCGCGCCGGGACGGACGAGGAGTGCTATCAGATCGAGACCGGGGACTCCTTCGAGATCCGCGTCTGGTGGCACAACCCGCGGCCGGAGGAGACGCCGATCCACGTCGGCATCGGCTTCATGCGCCAGGACATGACCACCTGCGGCGGAGCGGGGACGAACCTGGAGCAGCACGAGATCGTGGGCACCGACGGGTCGAAGACGGAGGGCTGTCTCGTGCTGCGCGTGCCGAACGTGCAGCTCCTGTCGGGGCAGTTCCTCGTTCCGGTGATCCTTCTCGACGAAGGCGGCGTGCACAAGTACCAGGAGTACCTGATGCCCGAGAACCTCGTCGTGCGCACGAACACGCGCGACGTCGGGCTGTTCAAGATCGATTCGACCTGGTCGAACGAAGAGCACCCGCGTCCGCTCCCGGCGGAGGAAGAGAGCCAGGGATGAAGCACGACGTCGGCCTCGCCGCGCTGATCGTCAACTACAACACCGGTTCCTACGCGGTCGCCTGCGTCCGATCGCTGCAGCGCGAGTGGGTGCGCGAGGGCCGTGATCCCGCGAGGCTCCAGATCGTCTGCGTGGAGAACGCCTCCCAGGTGGACCAGGAACCGTTCCTGGTCGAGCTGGAGGAGCTCGGGGTCCAGGTCGTACGGGCCGGCGAGAACCTCGGCTACGCGCGCGGGATGAACCTCGCGTTCGAACAGACGCGGGGCGAGGCCGGAGACGCGGTGGCGATCCTCAACCCGGACCTGCACTTCCTGCCGGGGTCGCTCGGGAAACTCATCGACTACGTCTTCGACAACCCGGACGTCGGCTGCGTCGACCCGGCCACCTGCATCGACGCGCTGGGGGTGTTCAACCTGCCGCGGAACCTGCTCCCGACGCCCGCCGAGCACTGGCGCGTCGGCCTGGCGCAGATGTCGCCCTTCTTCGCGCGGCGCTACTCGCGCTACCGCGTGCGGCGCGCGCTCGAGTGGTGGGCTCTCGATCGACCGGTCGAGTCCGACATGCTCTCCGGTTGCTGCCTCTTCCTCCGGCGCGAGGTGATCGAGCGAATGGGGCGCGTGATGGACCCGCGCTATCCGCTCTACTTCGAGGACACGGACCTGTTCCGTACCCTGCGCGGCATGGGCCTCAAGGTGGTGCACCACTGTGGGGCACGCATCCTGCACCACTGGTCGCGCTCCGCCCTCGTCGGGGGTGGCTTCCAGGACGAGCCGCAGCGTCGTCACGACATCTCTCGCGCGCTCTACTACGAGAAGTTCTACGGACCGCTCGGTCGCTTCGCGGTGCGGCTGATGAACGGGCTCCTCACGCGCTGGCCGAAGTCGAAGCTCGGACGCCCGATCACGGAGATGCCCGACCTCGGAGCGTTCGAGGACCCCGTCGAGATCCCGCTGCCGAAGAGCTGTCGCTACCTGGTGGAGATCTCCGTCAACCCGACCTTCATCATCTGCGGCGGCATCTTCGGCGAGGGAGACCGCTGGGTGTGTCCGGCGTCGGCCTGGGAGTGGCTGTTCAAGCTGGAGTACTACGTGCGCGCCGTCGACCTGGAGACGCTCGAGCCGCTGGGGTACTGGCGCTTCTCCAAGGTGCCCGAGGGCCGCAACCACGCGATCTCGGAGGAGGAGCTCGCCTCCTACGGCGACGCGCTCTTGTCGAGGGGGAGCGCGTGAACGAGCGCGCACCGCTTCCGGAGACCCTGACGTCTCCTCCGCGCGGCCGCGTGCTCGCGCTGGTGCCGCACGCCGACGACGACGTGATCGGCTGCGGTGGCACGCTCGCGAAGCACGTCGCCCAGGGAGACGAGGTCACCGTCGTGGTCGTCTTCGACGGACGACGCGGCGACCCCGAGGAGCTGCACGACGCCGAGGCCTACGTGGAGCGGCGCCGCCAGGAGGCGCGCAGCGCCGGCGCGGTGCTCGGGCTCGCGGACTATCACTTCTGGGACTACCCCGAGGGGCACGAGCCGTCCGGGCCGGAGCTCGCGTCCGCGGCGCGGCGCATCGCCGATCTCGTGCGCTCCCAGCGACCGGACCTGGTCTACGCGCCGTGGATCGGCGAGCACCACCTGGACCACCACGTGCTCGCCCGCGGCGTGCGGCTCGCTCTCGAGGCGACCTCGTTCGCGGGGGAGGCCTGGGGCTTCGAGGTGTGGACGCCGCTCGTGGCGACCCGCATCGTCGACGTGACCGAGGTCCAGGACGCGAAGCGAAAGGCGCTCGAGCTGCACCGGAGCCAGATCGAGGCGATCCCCGGCTTCCTCGACAAGGCGCTGTCCCTGCAGGCCCAGCGCGCGATGTACCTGGCCCCCGAGTCGCGCTTCGGGGAGGGCTTCCGGCCGCTGGGCTTCGTCGACGAGCAGGACCGGGACCTCTTGCGCCTGCTCTCTTCCTGAGCCGCCTCCGCCGCGCGGGACGGGAGAGCGACCGGGATCGCTAGCGGCCCTTGGAGCGACTGGTGCGACGCTCCTCTTCCAGCTCGATCTGCTTGGCGGTGATCTTGGGGGACCAGAGCCAGATCTCGCTCTTCTCCTGCCGCTTGAGCATGCGTCCGTCCTCCCCGAACCACACGAAGATCGGCTCCTTCTCCAGCTGGGCCCATCGGAACTTCCAGGACGGGTACTCGCCGCCCTCGATCTGCAGCGTCACCGGACCGAGGCACTTCATCGTGCCCGAGGAGTTCGCGCGCTCGCCCGGGAGCTTCTCGATGTCCAGGTAGGGGAAGGTCGCCGACCAGCCCTCCTCGAAGCGCAGCCAGTGCAGGCCCCGCAGCACGGAGAACTTCGTGAGGAAGAGCTCCGGGATGGGGGAGTCCACCGGGGTCTGCCCGATGTTCGATCCGACCGCCCGTCCGTCCTCGAACTCGATGCGCATCTTGCCGGTCGGGATCTCCCCGGTGACCCCGCGGACGCGCGCCCGCGCGTTGGCGTCGCAGATGGTGCGGAAGCTCATCTCCGCCTGCATCTTCGGCATCGTCAGGAAGTCCGTGCACTGCAGCACCTGCTCGCCCTCGATCGCGCCCATCGAGTTGTTCTGGACGTAGATGCCCACCTCGACCTGGCGCTTCTTGTTGCGCTGGATCAGGATCCGGTAGGCCGCGGTTCCCCAGCTCTTGGCGAGCGCGCGGGAGCCCTTCAGGGCCTCCTCGTCCGTGACGCCGAGGTCCGGGAACGCTGGCACCGGCGTCGGGCCCTCGGCGGCGGGGGTCGTGCCCTCGTCCTCCTCCTGGGGGGCTTCGTCCTGGGGGACCTCCTCCTGCGGGGCCGGCCCCGCGAGGGGAGCCAGGGGGCCCGCCGGGGCGGACGCGAGCGCGAGGAAGAGAAGGGCCGGGGAGAGCTGCTGGATCATTACCGTTCGCCTGGGTCGGGTGCCGGGGGCATTCTATCGGTGCTCCTTACGGGACCGCCGTAGCGATTGATAGCGCGGATCGCCCCCGAGACGAGCTTCGACGCATTCCTTTCCGCCTTTCCGTGCGCATCGCTCTCCTGACCCAGCACTTCGCGCCTCACTTCGAGGGCGGCACGGAGTTCGTGGCGCGGGCCCAGGCCCGCGCGCTCGCGGACCGAGGGCACCGCGTCGAGGTCCTGAGCGGCACCGATCACCCGCACCAGGGCGTGGACGTCCTGCGCGAGGAGGTCGACGGGCTCCCGGTGGCGTTCCTGCCGAGGCGGCCCGACGAGGCCTACGACCTGGAGCTCGCGCGCGATCGTCTGCTGGGGCTCCTGGAGCGGGAGCTGGCCGGGGTGGACCTGGTGCACCTGCACCACTGGACGACGCTGCCCGGTCGTACCGTCTCCCACCTGCGGCGCACGCTCGGGGTTCCCGTGGTCGTGAGCCTGCACGACCTGTTCGTGACCTGCCCGCGCTTCTTCCGCGTGCCGGTCGCTCCCGTGGAGCACTGTCCCGAGGGTCCCGGCTCCTTCGAGGCCTGCGCCGCCTGTTGCTCCCCGGACGCCCCCGGGCTCCCCCTCGCGGAGCTCGAGGCCGGGCTCGCCCGCCGTCAGGAACGCTTCGACGAGGAGCTCGCCGCGGCTTCCGCGCTCGTGTTCCCGAGCCGCTCGCACCTCGCGTCGGTCTCGCGGTTCACGCGGGTTCCGGCGGAGCGCGTCGAGGTCGTCCACCACGGACTCTGTGCGCGCTTGGACCCGCCCGGGCCCGAGCACGGTCCGACCGCTCTGCCCTTCACCGCGCCGCCGCTACGGGTCCTCTGCCTCGGCCACCGCAGCGAGGTGAAGGGGGTACGCGATCTGGTCCGCGCCGTGCGCGGGCTCGAGGGCGTGGAGCTCCTCTTCCTCGGGCGCGAGGTGGAGCCGGGCTTCGACGCGGCGCTCCAGCGGGAGGCCGGCGGTGGGAAGCTGACCTTCGGCGGGGGCTACGCGGTCGAGAGCCTCGCGCAGCGCGTGGCCGAGCTGGGCGGCGCGCACCTGGCGGCCTTCCCCTCGCGCGTCGCGGAGAGCTACGGTCTGGTTCTGGACGAAGCGCACGCGCTGGGACTGCCGGTCTGGGTGAGCGATCGCGGGGCTCCGAAGGAGCGCGTGGGGGAGGCCGGGAAAGTCCTTCCGGCCGAGGATTCCGAGGCTTGGCGCAAGGCCTTCTCCTCCATCCTCGCGCAACCGGATACGCTGGAGTCAGCCCGCCGAGCGGTCTCCGACGCGAGCCGCACGGCCGACCACGCGGCGCGTGACCTCGAGGAGATCTACCGCCGGCTGCTCGGCGGATCCCCCCCAACCGCATCCCCCTCTTCCGGCGACTCCAGGTGAAAGGTCTCTACCCGCCGTTCGGCGACCCGCGTTCGCTCCCGAGCCGCGTGCTCGTCGTCGCTCCGCATCCCGACGACGAGGTGTTCGGCTGCGGTGGCATGCTCGCCTGGCACGGCGAGCTCGGGCACACCGTGCGCGTCGTCGTCCTGAGCGACGGAGCCGCCGGGGATCCGGACGCGCAGACCGGCAACCTGACCGAGGCGCGCCAGGCCGAGTGCCGCGCGGCCGGCGAGGCTCTGGGGATCGACGACCACCGCTTCCTCGGGCTCGCCGACGGCGCGCTCGCCGAGGTCCCGGACCTGGCGGAGCGCATTCGCGCGGAGCTGGAGGAGTTTCGTCCCGAGCTGGTCTACGCGCCCTCGCCGCAGGAGCTGCATCCGGACCACCGTGCGGCCTCGCGCGCGCTCGTCGCCGCCCTGGGGGCCAGCGACCTCGCGCCGCGCGTGTTCCTGTTCGGCGTGAACACGCAGGTCACCGCGGGCGTGCTGTTCGACATCACCCCGGTCTACGAGAAGAAGCGCGCCGCGATCCGCTGCTTCCCGTCGCAGCTCGCCTACATGGACCTGGAGCGCAAGGCCGAGTCCTGTGACCGCGCGCGCACCGTCAACGTCGAGGACGAGGCCGTCGAGTTCATCGAGGGCTACGCCGACCTCGCCACGGACGACCTCGGTCGCTACGAGCGCAGCGCTCTGGACCTCCTGGCGCAGACCCAGGCGGCGGAGCGCTCCGTCGCTGCGGCGCGCGGCCTGCCCGAGGCGACGGCCGTCATCTCGACCTGGAACAAGGTCGACGTCGTGCGCGAGAACCTCGACTCGCTGCGGCGGCAGACCCTCCCGTTCGCCTCCATCGTGGTCGTGGACAACGCGTCGAAGGACGACACCGCCCGGGTGATCGCGGAGGAGTATCCGGAGGTGCGGCTGATCGTGATGCCGCACTCGGAGTACGGGGCCTGCGAGACCTTCAACATTGGCTTCAGCTCGGCGACCACGCCCCTGGTCGCGATCCTCGACGACGACATCACGCTGCCGCCGGACTGGCTCGAGAAGACCACGGCGCGCCTGATGGCGGAGCCGGAGACGACGGCGGTGATCTCGACCGAGATCATCGAGCCGGGTATGCCGGAGAGCTACATCGAGGTGTCGAAGGCCGCCGGACGACGCTACATGAGCACGTTCCGGGGCTGCGGCTCGCTGGCGCGCAAGGACGCGCTCGAGCGCGCCGGCTACTACGACGAACGCCTGTTCATCTACGGCAACGAGCGCGACCTGACCTGCCGGCTCCTGAACCTCGGCTACCGCGTGCTCCAGGACCCGGAGATCGAGACCTACCACAAGACGCCGTTCGGCATCCAGATGGGCAAGCGCAGCCTGTTCTTCCACGCGCGCAACGCCTGGCTCTCGATGCTGAAGTACGCGCCCCTCGGAGACCTCGTGCGTCTGCCGTTCCTGGTGGTCACCAAGGTCCTCCTGCGGAGCAGCAAGAAGGAGGAGGCCGGCGGCGTCACCGACGCCACGGGGACGATCGGGATCGGCAAGTCGATCCGCGAGACCCCGGGGGCCTTCTGGATCCTGGTCAAGGCCGGCTGCTCGGTGCTCTACAACCTGCCCTACTGCCTCCGCCGGCGCGAGCCCGTGCGGGCCGAGGACTTCGAGCTTCCCTTGGGCTGAGCGCTCCTCCCGACCGACAAGACCCCATGCTTCGTTCCAAGTTCATCGGGATCGGCTCCTACGTGCCTCCGCGGCCCGTCACGAACGCCGACCTGGAGGAGCCGCTCCAGATCAGCGCGCGCTCGATCGAGCGCCGCACCGGCATCCTGCAGCGGTACTGGAACGACGACCCGGCCGTCTCGACGTCCCACCTCGCGCACGAGGCGGCGAAGGACGCGCTGGTCATGGCGGGGCTCGACAAGTCCGACGTCGACATGATCGTGTTCGCGACGCTGTCGCCGGACGCCGCCGCGCCGGGCTCGGGGTGCTTCCTGCAGAAGCTGATGGACCTCCCCGGCATTCCGACCGTCGACGTGCGCCAGCAGTGCTCGGGCTTCCTCTACGGGCTGTCGATCGCCGACCTGTACATCCGCGCGGGGGAGGCGAAGAACGTGCTCCTCGTCGGCGCCGAGATGCAGTCGAAGCTGCTCGACATGACGCCGCGCGGTCGCAAGGTCACCACGCTCTTCGGCGACGGAGCCGGAGCCGCGGTGCTGACGGCCACGGAGGTCGAGGACGCCTCGCCCTCGTCCTCGGAGTCCTTCGTGCTCTCGACGCACCTGCACTCCGACGGAACGCGCCTCGGGCACCTGATCTGGCAGCACCCGGGCTCGATGAACGAGGCGTTCCTCGAGCAGCGCCTGATCGACGATCCCGCGTCGCATCCGCAGATGCTGGGCAAGGAGCTCTACGTGATCTGCCTCGAGGTCCTACCGCAGGTGTCGCACGAGGCGCTCGCCGCGCACGGCTACAGGCCCGAGGACGTGGACCTCTTCGTGATCCACCAGACGAACATGCGCATGAACCGCGAGTACGCGGAGCTCATGGGCGTTCCGATGGAGAAGATGTTCTGCACGGTGCAGGACTTCGGGAACACGACCGCGGCCACCGTGCCGATCGGCCTCTCCGAGGCCGTCAGGGCCGGCCGCCTGAAGCCCGGCATGCTGGTGCTGTCCTGCACCTTCGGCTCGGGCCTGTCCTGGGCCTCGGCGCTCTACCGCTGGTAGGCGCCGACGGAGCGTTCACGCGAGCTTGCGGAACGCCGTCATCACGCCGAGGAACAGGAAGACCGCGTCGATCACGCCGAGGTCCCGCAGGACCAGGCCCGGCGCACCACCGTACTCCGCGTCCAGGAACGCGCGGTCGCGCGTGATCCGCTCCGCCGACCAGGCCTCGTAGCCCGGCGGCTCGGCCGCCAGGCCGCGCAGCTCCTCCTCGTTGAAGTCGCGGAACGCACGGAGGTCGTCCTCGGTGAGCTCCAGCGGGTCGTTGGTGAGGACCCACTCGCGGGCCACGAGGTAGTGGGCCAGCTGTTCGTCCGTGGCGACCGGGCCGAGCTCGACCAAAGCGCGCCCGTCCTCCAGGAGCTCCTCGTAGAGCGCCGGCGTGTACTGCGCGCGCTCGTGGCGCCGCAGCGCGACCTCGACCGCGGCGAGCTTGCCGCCGGCCATGGACAGCACCGTCAGGAGCGCCGCGACCGCGGCCGCCGGAACGCCTCGCGCCCCGAGGCGCTGCGCCACGACGCCGATCCCCGAAAGATTGTCATTGGCCAAGGACGGATGGC
>CAZDYS010000156.1:1117-8403 GCA_964509445.1 uncultured Planctomycetaceae bacterium | reverse complement strand
GTCGAAGTCCCCTGGCCTCGAGGCGCTGCTGCGCGTCGCGGGGCTCGCCGGGCGACCGCTGACGGCGGAGGACGTGGCGTTCCAGATCGGACCGCGCATCAACGCGAGCGGGCGACTCGGGAGCGCGGAGACCGCCGTCGAGTGCCTCCTGGCCGCGGACGAGTCGGGCGCGCGCGACCTGGCGCACCAGCTGGACCAGCTGAACCAGAAGCGGCGCACGATCGAACGCGAGGTCCTGGTCGAGGCGCGCCGCGAGGCCGAGCGCTTCCCGGACGATCCGGTGCTGTTCGTCGCCGGCCAGGGCTGGCACCAGGGCGTCGTGGGCATCGTCGCGGCGCGCCTGACGGAGGAATTCCACCGGCCCGCGATCGTGATCGGACTCGACGGGGACGAGGGGCGCGGGAGCGCGCGGACCGTCGAGGGCTTCGACGTCCTGGCGGCGATGTCCGGCGCGCGAGACCATCTCGAGCGCTTCGGTGGGCACACCCAGGCCGCGGGCCTCGAGATCCGGAGCGAGCGCGTCGAAGCGGCGCGCGAGGCGGTGCAGGTCCGAGCGCGCGAGCTGCTCGCGGACGGCGGTCCGAACGAGGAGGAGCTGTGGATCGACGTGGAGCTGCCGTTCCGCGACATGACGACGGACACGATGCGCCACCTCGACCGGCTCGCGCCCTTCGGCGAGGAGAACGCGAAGCCCGTGTTCCTCTCCTCCGGGGTCCACCTCGCGCGACCCGCACGCGAGGTCGGGCAGGACGGCGGACACCTGATGCTCTCCCTGCGCGACGGAGACCACGTGCTCAAGGCGATGGCCTTCCGCCAGGGGGAACGCCTCGGAGAGCTGGCCATGGGCAAGCCGATCGACGTCGTCTACACGCCGCGCTGGAACACCTTCCGTGGCGAGACGAACCTCGAGCTCGAGCTGATCGACTTCCGCAAGAGTTGAGACGCGATGCGATGCACCGCGTCCCCGGCGACGCCGCGCGTCAGCTCTTCCCGAGCCGCATCGTGATCAGGAAGCCGCCGAGCAGCAGCCCGAGGGCACCCGCGATGCGCGTCGCCTCCGGCGGATAGGTCTCGAGCTGGAGCCCCAGGAGCTTCAGGTCTCCCTTCGACTTCCCGGCGTAGGTCGTCGCCAGCCGCCCCTGGTCCTCGGGGGACAGGGCGATCCCGCTCTCCGCCTCGATCTCCTCCAGGGAGGCTCCCTCGAGCACGAGCACGACCGCCTCGATGCGGTCCTTCGACGAGAGGTCCGCGTGCACGGCCTCCTGGAACGGGTACAGGCCGGTGACCGACCCCAGGAGCAGTCCGAGGAGCGCCGCGTGGGACGGCTTCTCCCAGCGCGCGAGCACGACCTTCAGCACGTTCGAGAGCGCCCCGATGCCGATCGCGACGCCGATCCCGACCGGGACCAGGATGCCGATCGAGGCCATCGGGTCGTCCAGCAGCTCCTTCGGCCGCAGGCTGCCGATGACCACGTCGTACATCCCGAAGATCAACAGGATGTAGGAGCCCGACACGCCCGGGAGGATCATGCTCGAGGCGGCCAGCGCGCCGACCAGCGTGAAGGTGAGCCAGCCGTGCTCGAGCGGCGAGTCCGCGAGGCCGCGCGCCACCCAGACCATGGCCGCGAGGCCGACCAGGAACGAGACCACGCTGGCACCGGAGACCGGGCGCACGGCACGCCACAGGAGCGGCACGCCGCCCAGGGTCATGCCGATGAACAGGGAGTAGGCCGCCCAGCGGTGCTCCGTCACGAGCCAGACCGCGGGTCCCGCGAGCGCGACGACCGCGAGCCCCGCGCCGCCGACCAGGAGCGTCATGAACACGAGCACCGCGCGCGACCAGCGCAGACTCGTGACGCGCGCGACCGCGTCGATGAACCGGTCGTAGAGCCCGATCGCGAGGATCATGGTCCCTCCGCTCACGCCGGGGACGAGGTTCGCGAGCCCCATCAGGAACCCGCCGAAGACGACGCGAGCGGGCGAGCTCGGCGCGGCAGCGGCGTCGGGAGGAGCGGAAGCGTCGGAGGCCATGCGGGAGGAGCGCCGGGAGGGCGTTCGGGAACTCTACCTCGGTGCGCCGCCGTCGTCGGCAGGCAGGTCCCGGAAGGACCTCTCCGCGAGCACCTCCTCCCAGCGACCGGCTGCGAAGAGAGAACGCATTTCCGTCGTTCCCGAGGAACCGAAGGCGAGCGCCCGCGCGCGCTGGATCCCGCGCGTCTCCGAGGAGCGCAGGACGTAGGGCTCGAACGGGAGGTCCGGGTGCACGCGCGACCAGTCCGACGGCTCGTGCCCGATCCGGTGCGCGGAGACGAGCGCCGTCAGGTCCTCCCCCGCCGCGAGGGACAGGTAGGCCACCGTGTAGGCCGACCGCCGCGCGTTCGGATGCGGCCAGGGAGGCTGGATCTCGCCGAGGTCGAGATCGTCCGCGCGCAGGAGCCGCAGCGTGCGCGCGAACAGCCCGAAGCCGAAGCGTTCGTGGAGCGCCCAGTACAGCTGGTAGTCCGGCTCCTCCGCGTTCGAGGTGCGCAGCCAGTCCGCGGTGTCCTCGTGCCCGATCTCCGCGAGCACCAGCCAGGTCAGGTAGGTCGGGAACGGGCTGCGGCCGTTCGACCACCAGTCCGAGGGGAACCCGCCGTGGCCTCCGTAGTGCGCGGCGAAGACGTTGCAGAGCTCGTGCGTGAGGATCCAGACGTAGGGCGACTCCTCGGGGAAGCGGTCGCCGACGTAGCCGAGCGCGTTCTCGGTCGCCCAACCGCCGTGCTCGCCCGGAGGGTCGAGGACGAGCGTGACCTCGATGGGTCCCGGCGGCTCGAGCTCCGGACTCTCCATTCGACGCACCAGGACCTCGGCCGCGGCCGTCAGGTGCTCCGGGACCCAGTCCGCCTCCGCGCCGAAGCCGGAGCGGATCCGGAACACGACGGGCGGCCCGAGCGGCTCCGGCGCCCCACCGGACGAGGCCGTGCAGGACGCGCCCAGGAGAGCCAGCAGCGCCGCGGTGCCGACGGACCGCATCAGTCGATCACCACGCGGTCGAGCCGGCGACCCAGCAGCGCGCGCAGACGTAGCGACTGGGCGCAGGCGACGAAGGCGAGCCCCGCGGACATGCCGATCCACAGGCCGGTCGCGCCTCGCTCCCAGGTGAAGCCGAGCAGCCAGGCGATCGGGAAACCGACGACCCAGAAGCCCGTCAGGTGGATGAGCATCGGCACGCGCGTGTCCGCGATCCCTCGCAGCACCCCGACCACGACGCCCTGGATCCCGTCGAAGACCTGGAACATCCCGGCCAGGGGCAGCAGCACGACCGCCACGGCGAGCACCTCGTCGATGTCCGTGAACAGCCGCGCGAGGGGCTCCGGCTGGCTCACGAACAGGATCGCGAAGCAGATCATCACTCCCACCCCGAGCTGGATCGCGACGCGTGCGGCGAGGCGCGCCGACTCCGGCCGACCGGCCCCGATCTCGTTGCCGACCCGCACGGCGGCCGCCATCGAGATCCCGAGCGGGACCATGAACGAGGCCGACGCGATGTGCATCGCGACCTGGTTGGCCGCCAGCTCGTTCTTGCCGAGGCTCCCCATCATCGCGGTCAGCGCGGCGAACGCGCCGACCTCGCCGAACCACTGGATTCCGACCGGTACGCCGAGCTTGGTCATGCGCCACAGCGGCGCACCGGCGAGGACGCGCGTGACGGGACGCCGGAACGCGCCCCACAGCTCGCTGCCCGCGAAGGCGATCAGGACCAGGGCCATGAACCAGCGCGAGACGACGGTCGCCCAGGCCGACCCCATGGCCCCCAGCGCCGGAAAGCCCAGGTGCCCGTCGATCCACATCCAGTCGAGCGCGACGTTCAGGAGGTTGGCCGCGAGGATCGTCAACAGCACCGGGCGCAGGCGGTGCAGCGCCTGCAGCGTCTGGCGCAGCGCGACGAAGAGGAGGAACGGTACGACCGAGAGGATCAGGACGTGCGTGTAGGGCGCCGCGACCTCGATGACCTCCGGCTTCTGGTCCGCCCAGCGCAGGTGGTCCTCGACGAACAGCTGCACGAGCGAGATCGGCACCGACACGATGCAGGCCAGGACGAGTCCGCGCTTGAGCGCGCGCGCGATCGCCTCCTGGTCCCGCGCGCCGAAGGCCTGGCTGACGACCGGGTCGAGCACGCTCAGGAACCCCATTCCGAAGGAGAGGAACAGGAACGTGTACGCGTGTCCGATCGCCGACGCGGCGTACTGCACCGCGTCGATCCGGCCGAGGAACGCCCCGTCCACCGCCCCCATCGCGACGAGCCCGAGCTGGATCGCGATCACCGGGAGCGCGAGCCGGAGCTGGGCACGCGCCTCGTCCTGCCAACCCCGAGCCGCCTGCATCGGCAGACGGTAGCCGATCAGAGCGACGAGATCAGCGCGCGACGCGCGGAAGGCGCGAGGTGACGCAGGGCCCGCGCGCACAGGCGCACGCCCTCTCCCGGTCGCAGCGCGAGGCCGGCGGAGCGCAGCGTCGACAGGAACGAGCGTGCCTGCTCGGGATCGACCTTGCTCTGCAGGGAGCCTTCCTGCACGCGGGCCAGCATCACGCTGGGCAGCCGATGGCGCGGGAGGCCGGTCGGCAGCGGCGTCGCGCGGAAGGAGCAGCTGCCGCCCTCCTCCTCGTCCGCGTCGTCCTGCAGCGAGATCACCAGGTCGTCCGCGGAGAAGGCCGGGAGGCTCACGCGCGCGACCACCAGCTTGGAGAGGAAGGCCGCGAAGGAGCGCAGCCCGCGCTCGCGCTGCTTGGGCCGGTCCTCGCGCGCCAGGAAGTCGCGCAGCGGCTCGACCTCGACCAGCTCGCGGGTCACCAGGAACGACGTGCGCGACACCGGCCCGTCGCCGCGCGCTCCGACGCACAGGGGCTCCGGCGTCCCGACCCCGTGGGCGCGCAGGTGGCACAGGAGGTTCCAGCGCCGCTCCGCGAGGCTCGCGCTGCGCGGGTGCGTGAACCGCGCGCGCAAGAGGTCGCCCCAGCCGGACTGCCGGAAGCGCTCGAGCAGGACCCAGCCGGTGCCGGACCCCGCCGGCTTGCCGCGCAGCGGACCGTCGGCCCGGGTCGGCGTTCCGGGCAGCGGATAGCGCACCAGGCGATCGCCGTCGAGGGACTCGGCGCGGCGCACGCCGAGCTCCTCGGTCCCGAAGAGCTGCGCGCTGCGCTCGACGCCGAGAGCCGCCAGGCCGGCGACGCCGGGGTCGAAGGAGATGCGCTCGGAGAGCGCACGCGGAGAAGAAACGGCCATAGGATGCGAGAGGACCCGGTTTCGGGCCGCACATCTTAGCGACGCGGAACCGTCTCGCGCTCCGCTTCGTCGAAGCCCTGCGTGCTGGTTCCGGCCCGCGCGTCCCCCCCTCCCCCCCTGCGCCCTCCGCCCATGCACGCACTGCTCCTCGGCCTCGCCCTCGCCCTGCCCCAGCAGGCAGCCCCCGTCCAGAGCCTCGTCACCCTCGACCTCGCGGCCGAGGGCCTGTCGGTCCGCGCGCTGCAGGCCGAGAACTTCGACGTCTGCGCGGTCGTCCCCGGGACCCGCACGGTCGAGGTCCTGTGCGACGGAGCGGACCTCCTGCGCCTGAACGAGGCGGGCTGGAACTACACCGTCAAGCACGCCGACCTGGCCGCCTTCTACGCCGACCGCGCGGCCCGCGCGACGCGCAGCGGCCCGCCCTCCCTGGGCGCCTGGCTCGCTCCGGCCTTCGGCGCGGGCTCCATGGGCAGCTTCTACACCTTCAGCGAGGTGGAGTCCGTGCTCGACCAGATCACGGCGGCCTATCCCGCGCTGACCACGGACAAGTTCTCGATCGGGACCACCATCGAGGGACGCTCCATCTGGGCCGTGAAGATCTCGGACAACCCGGACGTGGACGAGAACGAGCCCGAGGTCCGCTTCGACGCGATGCACCACTCGCGCGAGCCGCAGAGCATGCAGACGACGCTGTGGGTGATGCTCTGCCTGCTGGAGAACTACGGCACGGATCCGCTCGCCACCTACCTCGTGAACGAGCGCGAGATGTGGTTCCTGCCGGTCGTCAACCCGGACGGCTACGTCCACAACCAGTCGACCAACCCCGGCGGCGGCGGGCTGTGGAGGAAGAACCGTCGTGACAACGGGGACGGGACCTTCGGCGTCGACCTCAACCGCAACTACGCGTTCGAGTGGAACGCGGACGACCTCGGTTCGAGCGGGGTCACCGACAGCGAGGTCTACCGCGGCCCCTCCGCCGGCAGTGAGCCCGAAGTCGCGGCCATGCAGGCCTTCATCGACTCGCGGAACTTCGAGACCGCGCTGTCGACGCACACCTACTCGGACCTGTGGCTCTACCCCTGGGGCTACACCGACGTGCTGCCGCCGGACGACCCGGAGCTCCTCGAGATCTCGCTCCTCGCCACGGTCGTCAACAACTACCTGCTGGGACCGGCCGCGGTCGTCCTGTACTTCGCGAACGGGGTCACCGACGACTACGACTACGGCGTGCACGGCACGTTCGCCTGGACGCCCGAGATCGGGGGCGTCGAGGACGGCTTCTGGCCCGACCCGTCGCAGATCGTGCCGCTCGCCCAGGAGAACGAGCTCGGCTTCCTGCGCACGGCGCTCGCCGCCGGAGCCTACCTGTACCAGGACGACTTCACCCTGACCGACCTCGGGGACGGAGACGGCTTCCTCGAGCCCGGGGAGACCTTCGAGATCGTGCTCGACGTGCGCAACAGCGGCCGGGCCGCGGCAGCTCCGACGGTGGGCCTGACCTCGAGCGACCCGCACCTGACGGTCGGGACCGCGAGCTCCGCGCTCGACTCCCTCGCGAGCTTCACGAGCACGGACAACGGGCTCGCGCCGCTGAGCTTCACGGTCTCCCCCACGGCGCCCTTCGGCAGCGTGGTGCGCTTCGAGACCACCGTCACCTACGAGGGCTACACCGAGGTGACCGAGCACACGGCGGCGATCGGCGAGCGGCAGCTGTTCGTGACGGACGACCTCGAGGTCGAGCTCGGCTGGATCGCCGGCGCGCCGGGCGACACGGCGACGACCGGGCTCTGGAGCTGGGGCGACCCGGTCGGCACGTCCTTCAACGGCACGCCGCTCAACCCCGAGGACGACGCCACCCCTGGCTCCGGCGTCCGCGCCTACGCGACCGGCAACGGTTCGACGACCTCCGGCGGGGACGACGTCGACGACGGCTTCACGACCCTGATCACTCCGGCGATCGACCTGTCCGGCGTGAGCTCGGCGGAGCTCTCCTACCAGCGCTGGTTCTCCAACCAGGGAGACCC
>CAZDYS010000156.1:0-1102 GCA_964509445.1 uncultured Planctomycetaceae bacterium | reverse complement strand
GACGAGCTGGTCGTGTCGATCTCCGACGACGACGGAGCGACCTGGGTCCCGCTCGAGACGGTCGCGACGGGCACGAACGCCTGGGTCCGCGCGAGCTTCCTGGTCGGCGAGTACGTGTCCCTCACGAAGGACGTCCGCCTGCGCTTCGTCACCGGCGACGACCCCAACAACTCGCTGACCGAGGCGGCCGTGGACGAGCTCGAGGTCACGATCTTCGAGCCGAGCCCGCGGTTCCAGATGTACGGACGCCCGGTCCTCGGCCAGGAGCTCGCGCTGCACCTGACCGGGCTGCCGGGCCAGGGCTACGTCGTGTACACGAACACGGCCACGGACCGGATCTCGCTGCCCAACCTGGTCGGCGACATCCTGCTCTCGCCGGTCGGACTCACGCGCCTGATCGGGGGCACGATCCCGGCCGGCGGGCTGGAGCGCTTCGTGGCGCCCCTGCCGAACGAGCCGGCGCTGGTCGGCGTCACCTACTACGTGCAGGCGGCCACGATCGGCGGCGGCATCCAGATGTCGAACCTGGCGGAGGTCACCTTCGAGTAGCGCGCCGCGGCGAGCGCCGGAGCGCTCGTCCCCTCCCCCGGGTCGGTCCTCCGCCCCGGGGGTCGCCGCGCGCGCCGGCTTCCGTCGCAAAGCCCCCGAGGGCGCGACGGCCCGCGCCGACCGAGGCGCTAGGATGCGCGCCTCATGCCGAGCCTCTTCCTCCTCGACGGTACCGCCCTCGCCTACCGCTCCCACTTCGCGCTGGCCCGCTCGGGGCTGACCACCGCCGACGGCAAGCCGACCGGCGCGACCTACGGCTTCACGATGACGCTGCGGCGCATCCTGGAGACCGAGTCCCCGGACCTCGTCGCGGTCGCGCTCGACGCCAAGGGGCCGACCTTCCGCCACGAGCGCTTCGAGGCCTACAAGGCCACGCGCGAGAAGGCACCGGTCGAGATGGTCGACCAGCTGCCCTGGATTCGCGAGACGATCGCGGCCCACGGCGTCCCGCTCTTCGAGGTCCAGGGCTACGAGGCCGACGACGTGATCGGCACGCTCGCGCGCCAGGGCGAGGAGGCCGGCTACGACGTGCGCATCGTGACCGGCGACAAGG
>CAZDYS010000155.1:0-8425 GCA_964509445.1 uncultured Planctomycetaceae bacterium | reverse complement strand
AGCCCCGCCGAGCAGGAGCGCACGGTGTCGACCTTCCTCGAGAGCGCCGTGGCGCGCTCGCTCGAACTCGTGGACGGCGGAGCGTGACGCGCTCGCTCGGCGCTTGCGCGCGGTCCTCGTCGCGGTCCTAGTCGCGGTCCTAGTCGCGGTCCTAGTCGCGAACTGGCCGAAAGCGGTAGACGGCCGCCGGGGCCGTTCGCGGAGCCGTCTCCCTCCGGCCGGACGCGTCCTCGGCGTGGACGTAGTACTCGACCGTGTCCGCGTCGGGTCCGGCCGGGATCCAGGCGCGATGGACGCTCCCCTGTTCGTGGACGAGCGGGACGCTCTCCCAGTCCGAAGCGCCGGCCCGACGCCAGCGCACCGTGAGGCTCTCGCGCACGAGTGGCTGCCGACTGTAGGGCACGACCCGCGCGCGTACCTCGTAGGTCGCCGCGGCAGCGGGTGTCGCCTCGATGCGGTCGACGCTCACGTACAGCATGTGCGGATCCCAGACGGCGCGCGTCCGACAGTGCAGCGCGTCGAAGTCGCGCCAGCCGAGACGTCCCGGGTACATGCGCCGAGCCCGGTCCGGGAGCGCGGGCTCCTCGTCGAGCACGAACCGGAAGCCCTTGATCTCGTGCCCCGGAAGCGCTTCTCGCCACTGCGCGAGCGCGCGTTCGTCCTGCGGGATGTCGAACAGCGGGACGTAGACGACGTCGTTGAGGATCAGCGAGTTCGTGTAGGCCGCCAGGCGCTCTTCCCGGTAGGGCGCGGTGTCGAGCCGCAGGATCTCGAACGGTCGTCCGGACGCGGTGCGCAGTTCCGGCAGGACGCGCGTCGCGATGTGCTCGTAGCGCGCGTGCAGCGGGTGCTCTCGCGGGGGGCGCGCGACCAGCAGGCGCTCCTCGTCCAGGAGCTTGAGGAGGCAGTCGATGTGCTGGATCCCCGAGTCCTCGAAGTTGGGGAGGATCGCGTAGCGAACGATGCCGAGCGTCCTCTCCGCCTCGCTCCGGAACGCGTCCTCCGGCAGGCCGTTGTCGTCGTTCTCGTTGACCAGGATGCACGTCGAGAGCGCACCCCCGCGTCCGTCCGTCAGGAAGTTGCCACCCGTCAGGACGAACGGGAGCTCCTGCCACGGGAGGCCGAGCACGCTCGCGATGGCGCGCGGCGCCGCGTCCTCCAGGGTCACGTCGTAGTCGCGGAAGCGGTCTCCCCAGCCGCCGTTCCAGGGCGTCAAGAGCGGCGCGTCACAGGCCAACCCACTGTCCGGCGTGGACCGGTCGTAGCGCGCGTCCCCGAGGCGGAGGGTCCCGTCCGCTCCGAAGATCGCGTGCGGTCCGTAGTCCCTCGTCCAGGCGGCGTCGTCGCTGCCGGGAACGCGCAGGAAGGTCACCGCGTCGGGATCGATGTTCCAGCGCTCGAACCACGACTGCGCGTCCGCCTCGACCGTCGCATCCGCGACGAGCACGTAGAGGTGCGCGTCCCTCGCGAGCTCGACGAACAGGTCCTTCGGAAGGTAGGGCGGCCAGCCTACCAGGGCGCCCAGGGCGGGTTCCCACTCCGCGGCCACGCGCGGTGCGGTCGCCAGGACCTCCCGAGGCGCGGCAGGGGACGGCGGAGGATCCGCGGCGCAGGAGGCGAGGGCGAAGAGTGCGAGGAGGCGGAGCGAGTCGTCGGATCGGGGCATGGGACTCTGCGGATGCGTCGGGCGCTTCAGGGAGTGTTCGCGGGCGCCCCCGGGAGCGGCAGCGCGGAGGGGCGGGTGAGGCGCCGCACGAGCACGATCCAGGCGGGGCTCACGAGGAGCGAGAGAGAGATGACCGACAGCGTGGTCTGGTAGGCGAACTCCTCGATGATGCCCGACTGGTAGCCGACCAGGGCCAGGACGAAGCTGAACTCGCCGATCTGCGCCAGGAGCGACGCGGAGTAGAGGCTCCGGCGCCAGGAGCTCCCGGCGACGCGCAGAGCCGGCGCGTTGATCCCCGTGTTCGTCGCGAAGACGAGCGCGACCAGGAACGCCAGCATCATCCAGTGGGTGCTCAGGAACTCGAGGTCGATCAGGAGGCCGATCGAGACGAAGAAGGCCGCGACGAACACGACCTCGAAGGGCTTCAGGTGCTCGTGGAAGTGACGGGTCTCCTTCGCGGCCCCGACGAGCAGGCCGGCCAGGAACGCGCCCAGCGCAGCGGAGAGCTGCAGCACCGCGGCCAGGACCGCGAACCCGAAGCACACCAGGAGCGCGACGAAGACCTGGAGCTCCTCGTCCGTGCGCAGGGCTCGCGCGAAGGGCAGGCGCACGACCTTCCTGCGACAGATCCAGGCGACCAGGGCGGTGGCGCCCAGCGCTCCGATGCCCTGGGTCCAGAGCACCTCCGCAGGCACCTCGGTCCCGTGCAGGAAGCTGATGGCGATCATCATGGGGACGATCGCGAGGTCCTGCGCGAGCAGGACGGCCGTGACGTCCTGGGCGACCTCGGGATCCTCGTCGCGGTTCTCGCGCACGAGCTTCAGCACGACCGCGGTGCTGCTCAGGCTGAGGACGAACCCGAGCAGGACGATCCGCGGCAGCTCCCACTCCAGCGCGATCCCGGCCAGGGCCACGAGTCCGACGCTGACCCCGACCTGCAGCGCGGTGCCGATCACCGCGACGCGCCAGCGCGCCAGGAGCGCCGCGGGGGAGATCTCCATCCCGACGAAGAACAGCAGCAGGAGGACGCCCAGCGCTCCGAGCTCCTCCAGCACGTGGCTGCTCTCGATCCAGCCCGTGGCGTGCGGTCCCAGGACCACGCCCGCCAAGAGGTAGGCGACGACCAGCGGCTGCTGGAAGCGGCGCAGGGTGAGCCCGATTCCGACGACGACCAGGACCGCACCGGCCAGGTACGGAATCAGCGGGTCCATGTGCATGACCCAGGGCTTCTACCACCCCGAGGGCGGCTCGTGGAAGCCCCCTGTGCGGCGACTTCCGGGGCGCGTGCGGCGGACGGAGCCGACTCCCGTCCACGCGGACTAGCGGAACCAGCTTCGTCGTCGGAAGAACAGGAGCATGCCGCCGGCGCACAGGACCATCACGCCCAGCACGAGCGGGTAGCCGATGGGGGAGCGCAGCTCCGGCATGTTCCAGGCGGACGCCTCGGCGTCGAAGTTCATCCCGTACAGCCCGGCGATGAACGACAGCGGGATGAAGATCGTCGACAGGATCGTCAGCACCTTCATCACCTCGTTCATCCGCTGACCCGCGAGTGCGAGCCGCAGCTCCATCAGCCCGCCCGCGATGTCCCGGTAGGACTCGGCGTCCTCGGCGGCGCTCACGGCGTGGTCGTGGACGTCCCGCAGGAACGGCCGCCTCCGGTCGGAGCTCCATGCGTTCTCCTGGCGACCCCCCCCGCACGGGCTTCCCGGGCCGGTCTCGACCAGGTGAACGGGTTTTCATGATCCGCCGCGCCCGCCGCGTGTAGCCTCTTCCGCGTCGCAGGAGACAGAGGGCTCCTTGCCGCAGACCCCCCCAACCCCCAGATCAGGAATCAGATGGTCAACCAGAAGATCGAAGAGATCGAGGGCATCGGCCCGGCCTACGCCGAGAAGCTGCTCGAAGCCGGAATCAAGACGACCGACGACATGCTCGAGCACGGTCGCGCGCCCAAGGGTCGCGAGGAGATCGCCACGAAGACCGGCATCTCGTCGACCCTCATCCTCAAGTGGGTGAACATGGCCGACCTCTTCCGCGTCAACGGCGTGGGCGGCGAGTTCGCGGAGCTGCTCGAGGCGGCCGGCGTCGACACCGTCAAGGAGCTCAAGCACCGCAACCCGGAGAACCTCGCCGAGAAGATGGCCGAGGTCAACGAGACCAAGAAGCTGACGCGCGTCGTGCCCTCGGCCAAGACGGTCGAGAAGTGGGTCGAGGAAGCCAAGACGATGCCCGCAGGCATCGAGTACTAGGAGCCACCATGAAGTCCCCCCGGAATCTGACCCTGTGCGCGCTCGTCCTGCCCGTGTTCTTCGCCAGCTGCGGCGAGGAGGCCGGTGAGAGCAAGGGCCTCGTCGCCCAGGCGGCGGAGAAGGCGAAAGGGCTCGACCTCGGAAGCCTCGACCTCGAGAACCTGACCTCCGAGGACATGACCTCGAAGGTCAGCGAGCTCGCGAGCACGCTCGTCCAGAAGCTCGGCGGCGTCAAGGACGCGGCCGGTGCGGAGACCGCCGCGGTGGAGCTCGGTCCGCTGGCGGACCAGCTCGGCACGCTCAAGGACGCGCTCGGCGACAACATGCCGGACATGAGCTCGCTGGGTACGGCGATCGAGTCGCTCACGGCTAAGTTCGGGATCGACTCGGACGTCATCAAGACGCTCCAGCCGGTCCTGGAGAAGCTCAAGGGCCTGATGGGCTGAGCCTCCCGCGAGGGAGCAAACGACGCCGCTTCCCGCGAGCGTCGCGAGCCACAGGGGCCCGGCACTCCACCTCGGGGTGCCGGGCCCTCTTCGTCTCGTCCCCGGGCGGACGTCGCGGGCCTTCCGGGCGCGCCCGGAGCTACAATCCCCGCCCCGATGCGCATCCTCGTAGTCGACGACGATCCCCAGTTCCGCCGGTTCACGACCCTGGCTCTCGAGGCCGCTGGCTACGCGTACGACGTGGCCGCGGACGGAGAGGAGGGGCTCGCGCGCCTGCGCGCGTCGGACCGCGGCGCCTTCGACGCGGTGCTGCTCGACGTGGAGATGCCCGTCGCCTCGGGCTGGGACCTCCTGGCGTCGATCCGGGATGCCGGCGACGAGACGCCGGTGCTCTTCCTCACGGGGCGAGCGGACGTCCAGGACCGCGTGGCGGGGCTGCGGCTCGGTGCGGACGACTACGTCTTGAAGCCGGTCGAGTACGAGGAGCTGATCGCTCGCATCGAGGCCGTCGTACGCCGGCGCGCCTCGCTCCCGACGGTCTCCTGGGAGGACCTGCACATCGACCTGGCCACCCGCACGGTGCGACGCGCGGGGAGCGTCGTCGAGTTCAGTCCGCGAGAGTTCGACCTCGTGCTCTCGCTGGTGCAGGCCCGTGGGGACGTGGTCTCCCGTGAGACGCTCCTGTCGGAGGTCTGGGCGATGGACTTCGATCCCGGCACGAACCTGATCGACGTGCACATCGGCCGCGTGCGGAAGAAGCTCCAGCGCCACGGCGCGTCGCTGATCGAGACGGTGCGCGGACGCGGCTACCGCATGCGCTCGTCGGCCGAGGACTGAGACGCCGTCACGAGCCGAGCGGAACCGGGCCGCCTCCTAACGACTCTGTCACGAAGGGAAGCCGGGATCCTGACGTAGATTCCTGCGTGTCGTCCGAGAGGGCTCTCTCCTCGCCCTCTCGGGCGCGTCTTTCCGACCCGCCTGCCCGGCAGCCCCCCTCCTCGCATCTCTCCCGGGATGCGGGGTGTCGGGCGGGCGGACCTCCTCTCCCTCCACCCACGTGATGCACCGGCTTCTCGATCTGCAGCTTGTCACGCGCCGAGCAACGCGTGGGTCGGCCCTCTCTCCTTGCCACCCACTCGGCAACCTCCTCTTCGAGCGTGCTTGCAGGAAGCGCGTCTTGTCGAGTGGGTGGCTCTTTCTCCCCGCCTCCCTCGCGCCGTCATGCTGAAGAGTGGTCCAGAAGAAGGCTCCGGTCTCCGTCCACGTCCCACGGAGGGTCTGCCGCGCGTCGGTGGACTCCTGATCGAGAAGTTCGCCCCGCCCACCGTCGAGGCGGGCGAGCGGTTCACCTACTCGATCCTGCTCTCGAACGACGGAGCGACGCCGGTGCAGGGGCTCGTGCTGGTGGAGTCCCTGAACTCCATGATCACCATCGACGCCTGCGATCCGGCGCCGATGTCCAGCGAGCACCACACCTCGCGCTGGGCGATCGAACCGATCTGGCCGGGGGACTCGCGGCGCGTCTCCATCACCTGCACCGCGCGCAAGAAGCTCTGGTTCGGGTCGCACACCTCCGTCGCCTACTCCCTCTGCTGAGAGGGGCGATCCCTCAGGCGAGAGCGCGTCGCAGCCGGAACCAGAAGCGCGAGCCGACCTCGCTGCGGCGTTCGTAGCCGATGGCACCGCCCCAGGTCTCGATCGTCGACCGGCAGAAGTAGAGCCCCAAGCCGACGGCGCCGCCGCGGCGTCCCTTGTGGAACTTCTGGAACAGGCCCGGTTCGAGCTCCGGGGGAACTCCGGGACCCTCGTCCTCGACCGAGAGCTCGAACGCGTCCTCCAGCCCCCGGACGGTCACGCGGACCGTGCCGCCCTCGGGACTGTGCCGCAGCGCGTTCTCGAGCAGGTTGTAGAGCACGCGCTCGAGCCGGGACGGCTCCCCGACGACGCGTGCCTCCTCCAGGTCCTGCGGCACGTGGCTCTCGCCGCGTACGCCGTTCTGCTCGAAGGCCGGCGCGTAGGCCTCCAGCGCGCGGCCCAGCGCGGCCAGGAGGTCCGGCGCGTGGCGCGCCTCGGACTCGAAGGCCTGCAGGGACTCCACCTCCGCCGCGAAGGCGTCCAGGATGGCCCGCAGCAGCGCCTCCTGGCTGCGCGCCTGCTCGAGGCCGAGCTCGAGGAGCTCCGTCGAGCGCTCCGGGTCGAGCTTGCGGCTCTTCAGGAGCGACATCGTGCCGACCATGCCGCTCAGCGGACCGCGCAAGTCGTGCACGATGCAGTGCAGCAGCGTCTCCTTCTTGTCGATCTCGCGCCGAAGCTCGTGATGCTCCAGGCTGCGGCTGCGCGCCTCTTGGAGGATGCTCTGCCGCTCGAAGTGACGGCGGTCGACGGACTGGACGAGCAGGAGGCAGCGACCGTCCTCGACGCGCGAGGCGCTCGCCTCGAGGTGCCACTCGGCGCCGCGCGCGTCGACCTCGGTCCAGACGCCGGACCACTCGACCCCGGGACCCGAACGCGACCAGACCTCCTCCGCGTCGACCAGGAAGTTCTCGAGGAAGGGCAGGCGCTCGAGGAGCTCCTCGAAGTCCGCGGCACCGCCGGCGAGCGAGCGCAGCCAGGCAGGCTGGTGCCCGAGCGAGCGGAACCCGCCCTCGAGCCGTTCGAAGACCGCGACGCCCCAGGTCCGGAGCAAGAGGCTCAGCTCGTTGCCGCGCTGCTGGTAGTGGAGCTCGCGCGCGGCGTCCTCCGTCGCGTCGAGCAGGACCAGCGTGGCGCCACCGGCGACGTCGAGTACGTGGAGCTCGCTCGCGCGTCCCGGGACGAGCTCCACGCGCTGGAGGGAGCCTCCTCCCGCTTCGGGCGGGAGGAAGCCCTGCAGGGTCTCGAGCCGCTCCGCGATCGCGTCTCCTCGCGCGACGCTCTCGATCCCGAACCAGGCGAGCTCTCCCCCGGCGTCGAGCACGCGTCCTTCTCCGTCCACCTGGACGAAGGCCGAGCGGCGGCGCGCCAGGAGGCGCTCGAGCAGCGGAGCGGCGAGCCTCTCCGGGAGGGCCGGGGCAGGCTCGCTCACGCGGTGTCGCTCGCCGCGAGCATGCGCCGCGTCAGGCCGCGAAACGCCTCCTCGACGCCGTCCCCGGTCTTGGCGCTGGTGCGCTGCACGTCCCATTCGCCGAAGCGTTGCTCGAAGCCCTGCTCGAGCTCCCACTGGGAGGCGAGGTCCTCCTTGTTGACGAGCAGCTGGAACGGGGCCGGTCCGATGCTCTCGGTCGCGACGCGCTGCAGGCGTTCCGCCGTGTCGAGGGTCTCCGCACGCGTTCCGTCCGCGACGAGGAGGTAGCCGGAGGCGCCCCGCAGGTAGGAGGTCTGCACGACCTGGAACTCGTCGTCACCGTGCAGGTCCCAGAGGATCAGCGTGATCTCGACGTCGTCCAGGACGAGCGGCTTGCGCAGGATCCGCACGCCGATCGTCGTCTTGTAGCGATCCGAGAAGGTGTCCTCGACGAACCTGCGGACGAGGCTCGTCTTGCCCACGGCGTAGGCACCGAGCATGCAGATCTTCTTGCGGATCATCGCTGCGGCGCGTCGTGCTTCCCGGTCGGGAACCAGCGCACGTGCGCGGCCGGCGCGCCGGCTGCGGTGCGCGGGGCGTGGAAGGGGAGCGTCTCGGAGATCTCCGTGGCCAGGAGCTCCTGGAGCCCGGCCGCGCGAGCGACCGCCAGGAGGCGCGCGGAACGCTCCTCGGCGGAGGCGACGCCGGTCACCTCGAGAGTGAAGGGCAGTCCGGTGTCGCGCGCGAAGTCGTGTGCTTCGCGAACGGATCGAATCAGCGCCTCGGTCTCCGACGTCGAGACGTCGGAGCCCTCGCGCGCGAACGGAACGCTCGCGCTCGCGATCCGGGCCGCCAGCGTCGCGGCGCGCTCGAGGTCCTGGTCGACCAGGCTCGTCGTGTCGAGCGAGCGGATCCCCGTCCAGCCCGGCGCCTGCGTCCGCAGGGCCTCGATCCAGGCGTGCGGCGCGCGCCCGCGCGCGGTCAGCACGCCCGCGGTCAGGCTCAGCTGCACGGTCTCCGG
>CAZDYS010000154.1:5206-8432 GCA_964509445.1 uncultured Planctomycetaceae bacterium | reverse complement strand
CGGGTCCAGCTGCACCAGGAGCTCTCCCTCGTCGACCCAGGCCCCCGGCCGCCAGTCCGGGTGCACGGCGACGATCCGCGCGCTGACCTCGGCGAAGAGCGCGACGCGGCGGCGGGACTCGAGGTTGCCGAACGCGTCCAGCGTCAGGACCCGCTCGCCGGCCTGGACGGTCTCGACGCGCACCGGCACGGGGCCCACCTCGCGCGGCGGGGCCGGCACCGGGGGCTCGTCGAGCGAGACGATCAGGAACCACGCTCCGCCGCCGGCGGTGAGCACGAACAGGATCGCGAGGAGGCTGGAGACGGTCTGGTTCATTCGCGTGCGGACCCCGCGCGAGCGGACCGGTGCGAGGGTCTTCGGAGGCTCCTGCCGCCCCTCGGCACGGAGCGAGCGGCGACCGGAGGACCACCCGCCGGCGCGCCGTCCGGAAGGTAGCACCCGGGCGGGCTCCTCCCCCGCGGGATCCTGCGGTTCCGGGCGTGGATTGCGGTCCCGGCGGGCTCCGCGGCGCTGGACGCCCCGGCGGTCCGCGCGGTACGCTTCCCGGCTCGCCACGACCCGCCAGGGTCCCGATCCACCCTTCCGATTCCCCGGCTCGTCCGGACTCTCGGACCGCTCCAGAGCACCCATGGCCTCCACCCAAGCGCAAGACCAGGACGGACTCGACGTCCAGGTCGAGCGAACCGGTCCCTGCACCGCCAAAGTCCGCTTCACCGTCTCCGCCGCGGCGTACCAGAAGGCCCGCGCCATCGGCCTCAAGAACTACGCGAGCCGCACCAAGCTCAAGGGCTTCCGCCCGGGCAAGGTCCCGCCCTCCTTCGTGGAGAAGCACTTCGGCCCGGAGGTCGACAAGCAGCTGGTGGAGCACTTCGTCCAGACCTCGTTCCAGCGTGCGGTGCAGGAGAACGAGCTGCGCCCGGCGAGCTCGCCGCGCATCGACTTCGAGAAGATCGAGGCCTCGACCGAGGCGGACTGGGGGCACGAGTTCGAGGTGCTGGTGCGCCCGGACGTCGAGCTCGGCCGCGTGACCGGCCTCAAGGCCGAGGGGCAGCCCGTCGCGATCACCGACGAGGAGTACGAGCAGGCGCTGTTGAACCTGAACCGCGAGCTGTCGATCCCGGAGCCGGCCGGCGACGAGGGCCTGCCGAAGGACGGCATGGCGGTCAGCACGCTGACCTTCGGGCACGACGACCACGAGGAGCCCGTGCTCGAGACCGGCAACATCCGGCTCGGCCCGGTGACGCCGCCCATGGGCATCGACGCCGAGGAGTTCGAGAAGGAGATGACCGGCCTGAAGGTCGGCGAGCACAAGACCTTCCAGCTCACCTTCCCGGACGACTTCCCCAAGGAGGAGGTCCGCGGTCAGGAGGGTTCCCTCACGATCCGCGTGGACGAGTGCTACCGGATCGTGCCGCCCGAGGAGGGCCGCCTGCGGACCGAGTTCGGCGTCGAGGACGACGAGGCGCTCGAGAAGGAGATCCGGAAGCGCATGCTCGAGTCCAAGCAGAGCACCGAGAACCAGCGCATCGAGCAGGTCCTGCTCGAGCAGGTGATCGAGGCGCACCCGATCGAGATCCCCGAGCCGATCGTCAACGACCAGGCCGACCTGAAGGTCGCCGAGATCCGTCAGGCCCTCGAGGAGCAGGGCATGCAGGGCGAGGAGCTCGAGACCCAGCTGGTCAAGGAGCGCGAGGCGGCCCTGGACAACGCCGCCCAGGCCATGCGGGCGATCTACCTCATGGAGGAGATCGCGCGCGCCAACGAGCTGACGGTCTCCCCGGAGGACCTGGAGGAGGAATTCACCGCGATCGCGGCCCGGAACGGCGTCGAGCGCACCGAGGTGCGAAAGTATTACCAGCAGGAGAACCTGCTCCAGCAGCTCGGTTTGGAACTCCTCGAGCGCAAGGTGCGCAGCTTCCTGCGCGAGTCGGCCGATATCCAGGTGGCCACACCGGCGGATTGATCCCGCGCGATCGATCGATTAGAGAGGTCGGTTCGTTCCGCTCTCGACCCCACCGGTCCCCCACCCTCCGCATGCAAGTCAACAACAACATCATCCCGTTCGTCATCGAGTCCACCGGGCGCGGAGAGCGCTCGATGGACATCTACTCGCGCCTCCTCGAGGAGCGCATCGTCTTCATCGGGACCCCGATCGACGACAACGTGGCGAACGCCGTGATGGCGCAGCTGTTGTTCCTGGACAAGACGAACCGTACCCAGGACATCAACATCTACATCAACTCGCCCGGCGGCTCCGTGACCGCGGGACTCGCGATCTACGACACGATGCAGTTCGTGAAGCCCGACGTGGCCACCTACTGCCTCGGACAAGCCGCCTCGATGGGCGCGGTGCTCCTGGCCGGTGGCGCGAAGGGAAAACGCTTCTCGCTGCCGAACAGCCGCGTGATGATCCACCAGCCCTGGGGTGGCGCGCAGGGAACCGCCAAGGACATGGAGATCCAGGTCGAGGAGATCCTCAAGCTGAAGAAGCGGCTCGAGGAGATCATCGGTACCCACTGCGGCAAGAGCGCGAAGGACGTCGCGAAGGCGACGGACCGCGATAATTTCCTGGACCCGGAGGAGGCCAAGGAATTCGGGCTGATCGACCACATCGTCACCAGCGTGGCCGACGAGAACGGTTAGGATTGGTTCGGAAGCGCTCCCCCGAACCGCCCTCCTGAGCACCTTATGACTCGATCCTCCGGCCGCGGCCGCCACGTGGAACGTTGCACGTTCTGCGAGAAGATGCGCCATCACGTGGACTCGCTCATCGCGGGTCCGCCGGGCGTTTACATCTGCAACGAGTGCATCGAGATCTGCAACTCGATCCTGCAGGAGGAGCAGCGGCGCGGCGGTGTGTCCACCGGCGCGAGCGCCAACCGCCGGTCCTCGGAAGCTCCCAAGAGCGAACCGAAGACCGGCGACCGGCTCCCCACCCCGATCGAGATCGTCCGTCGCCTCGACGAGTACGTGATCGGGCAGATGGACGCGAAGAAGGTGCTCGCGGTGGCGGTCTACAACCACTACAAGCGCCTGCGTCACCAGGACGCGGGGACGCTGCCGGACGAGTTCGACGAGGTGGAGATCGAGAAGTCGAACGTCCTCCTGGTCGGCCCCACCGGCTCCGGCAAGACGCTCCTGGCGCGCACCCTCGCGCGCATGCTCGAGGTGCCGTTCGCCATCGCGGACGCCACGACCCTGACCGAGGCGGGCTACGTCGGCGAGG
>CAZDYS010000154.1:0-5184 GCA_964509445.1 uncultured Planctomycetaceae bacterium | reverse complement strand
AAGATCCTCCAGGGCGCGGACTTCGACAAGGACCGCGCGCAGCAGGGCATCATCTACATCGACGAGATCGACAAGATCGGCCGTACGACCTCCAACGTCTCCATCACGCGAGACGTGTCCGGAGAGGGCGTGCAGCAGGCGCTCCTCAAGATCCTCGAGGGGACCGTCGCGAACGTACCGCCCCAAGGCGGCCGCAAGCACCCGGAGCAGGCCTACATCCAGGTCGACACCGCGAACATCCTGTTCGTCTGCGGGGGCACCTTCAGCGACATCGACTCGCTCGTCTCCAAGCGCATCGGCCGCGACACGATCGGCTTCGGCCAGGGCAGCGTCGGGGAAGAGGACGAGGCCGCGCCGACCGCGAAGAGCTGGTCGCACCTCTCCGACCTGGACGCCAAGGACGAGATCCTCAAGCACGTCACGCCCAAGGACCTGGTCGAGTTCGGGATGATC
Organism: uncultured Planctomycetaceae bacterium; assembly: GCA_964509445.1. Classification (GTDB taxonomy): domain Bacteria; phylum Planctomycetota; class UBA1135; order UBA1135; genus CAZDYS01. The sequence continues at coordinate 4,731 of CAZDYS010000154.1, read as the reverse complement.
CCCGAGTTCGTCGGCCGCCTCCCGGTCATGGTCACGCTGCGCCACCTGTCCCGCGAGGACCTGGTGCGCATCCTCACCGAGCCGAAGAACGCGCTGACCAAGCAGTACCGCGGCCTGTTCGCGATGGAAGGAGCCCAGCTCGAGTTCACGCCGGACGGCCTCGCCGCCATCGCGGACATCGCGATCCAGCGCGAGACCGGCGTTCGGGCGCTGCGCTCGATCCTCGAGTCCATCCTGAACGAGGTGCTGTACGAGCTCCCGAACCGCAAGGACACCGAGACCTTCGTCGTCGACGAGGACGTGGTCCGCGGCCGGAAGAGCCTCGCGGTCGGCCTCACGACCGACGACGTTCCGCCCGAGGAGCCGACCGAACCGGAGCTGTTCGACGGCGTCTCGGAGACGCGCGAGAGCGCCTGAACGAGCGAAGCCACCTCCCCGCGCGTCGACCGACCGCGGTGAGGTGCGGTTTTCTCCTCGAAGCCCGACTAGGGGTGGGCTAGGGTCCCTCTGCGCTCGGTGAACGCCGCGCGGTTTCTCCATGGCGGCCAAGCACCCCCTCACGATCCACTATCACCGGGACTTCGACGGGATGGTGTCCGCCGCGGTCCTCGCGCACGTCCTGCGGGAGACCTTCTCGGAGGACATCCGCTGGGCCAGCCTGAACTACGACCAGCGCACCAACTGGGACCAGTTCGAGCGGGGTCGACGGTTCGCGATCGTGGACTTCCACTTCCACCCGCGCGCGGAGTACTGGTTCGACCACCACCCGACCACGTTCCTGCAGCCCGAGTACCGCGAGACCTACGCGCCCTCCGACCGGTGGATGTGGGACGAGACCTCTCCGTCCTGCCCGCCGATCATCCTGCGTCACGCGGAGACCCACTGGAACTACCGGACTCCCGAGCGCTTCCGCGAGATGGAGCACTGGTCGAACGTGATCGACGCGGCGCAGTTCACCAACGTCGAGCAGGCGCTCTTCGGGGACGCCGCGGCGCTGCGCATCTCGAGCGCGCTGGCAGCAGCGCCCGAGGCCAACTGGACCGACAAGCTGGTGGGCGCGATGATCGACGGCTCCCTCGAAGAGGTCGCCGGTCGCGCGGACGTGGAGAAGTGCTGGCAGCGTGCGGTGCGCAACCGCGACAAGGCGCTGCGCCAGTTCCCCCCCACCGTGCAGTCCACCGAGGAGGGCGTGATCCACTACGACGCCTCCTCGAACAAGATCCGCCGGGAGCGCTTCGCGGCGTTCTACCACCATCCGCGCTCGCTCTTCTCCGTCGGCGTGATCCCGACCCGCGCGGGCTTCCACGTCACCGCCGGCCGGAACCCCTGGAACCAGCCGCCGGAGCACACGATCCACATCGGCGAGGTGATGGAGACCTACGGCGGCGGCGGACACCGCGCCGTCGGTGGCGCGAACGCGAAGTCCCTCTCCGACGCGCAGCGGGTCGCGGCGGAGGTCGCCGAGACGCTCCGCAACGCCGTCCGCAGCGCGGGCGTCGGCGGCTGACGCGCAGGAGGCCGCCCCGTGGAAACACGCGCGAGCCTGTTGACCGCGACCGCGGACGAGGCGCGCGAGCGGATCACCGCCCTCGGAGGACGCCCCTTCCACGCGGACGTCGTACGGCGCGAGGTGTTCGAGCGCGGGACGCTCGCCTACGAGGACATGTCCGGACTGGGCAAGGCGCTGCGGGAGACGCTCGCGCGCGAGCTCCCGCTCCTGGCGGCCCGCGAGGTGCACCGCAGCCACTCGCCGGACGGGACCACGAAGCTCCTGCTCGAGCTGGTCGACGGACAGACGGTCGAGACGGTGCACATGCCCTCGCGCACGGAAGGCAAGGGAGCCACGCTGTGCGTCTCGACCCAGGTCGGGTGCGCCGTCGGCTGTCCGTTCTGCGCCTCTGGCCGCGACGGCATCGTGCGCAGCCTGACGGCCGACGAGATCCTCACGCAGTACCTCCTCGGCCGGGCGATCGGCCCGCTCTCGCGCAGCGTGGTGATGGGCATCGGCGAACCGCTCCTGAACCTCGAGCCCGTGCTCGGCGCGCTGCGGGTCGTGCACGACGACCTCGGGCTGGGAGCCCGGCGCGTCACGGTCTCCACGGTCGGCTTCCCGGAGCGCCTGCGTCGGCTCGCTCCGACCAAACCGCCGTTCCAGCTCGCGATCTCCCTGCACTCGCCGGACGACGACCAGCGCGCGGAGCTGGTGCCCGCGATGAAGGACGTGCCGGTCGAGGACGTCCTCCGCGCCGGGGACCACTGGTTCGAGACCACCGGGCGCGAGGTGACCTACGAGGTCTGCCTCCTGGGCGGCGAGAACGACACGCCAGGACACGCCGACCGGCTGGTGCGGCGGCTGCGCGGACGGCGCTGCACGGTGAACCTGATCCCCTACAACCCGGTGCCCGGCGACCGCTGGAAGCGCCCGAGCCGCGGCGCGGCGCAGGAGTTCCAGGAGCGACTCGTGGCCGGCGGACTGGTCGCCACGGTGCGCTGGTCGCGCGGGGTCGACGCGGACGCGGCCTGCGGACAGCTGCGCATCGCGGCGCGCGGCTGAGGAACGCGAACGGCCGCCGCCCCCGAGGCGACTCAGGGACGACGGCCGTGGGAGAGGCCCGGTTCCGGCCTAGGCTCCGACGCCCACCGGCAGGCAGGTCTCGATGCGGTTCAGGAGCTCGTCGATCTCCGCCTCGGAGATGATCAGCGGCAGGCGGAAGCGCACGGACTCGGGGCCGGACGGCAGCGCCATGACCTCGCGGTCGAACATGTCCGAGAGGATCTGCTTCTGGGCGGCCGGGCTCTCGAGCGTGAAGGCACACAGCGAACCGACGCCGCGCACGTTGGAGATCCCGCCCTTGTCCTTCGCGAGGGACCGCAGACCGGTGAGCAGCTGCTCTCCGCGCGCCGTGGTGTTCGCCGCGAGGTTCTCCTTCTCGATGATGTCGATGAAGCGGTGCGCGCGCACCATGTCGACCAGGTTGCCGCCCCAGGTCGAGTTGATGCGGCTCGACATGTGGAACACGTTGTTCTCGACCTCGTCGACGCGGCGCGACGAGTAGATGCCGCAGACCTGGGTCTTCTTGCCGAAGGACACCACGTCCGGCGCGACGCCGTGGTGCTGCCACAGCCAGGGCTTGCCGGAGCCGAAGAAGCCGGTCTGGACCTCGTCGAACATCAAGAGGGCCTCGTGCTCGTCGGCGTAGGTGCGCAGCTTCTGCAGGAACTCGGTCCGGAAGTGGACGTCCCCGCCCTCGCCCTGCATCGGCTCGAGCAGGATCGCGGCGACCTTGCCCTGGTGGTGCGCGAAGGCGGCCTCGATGGCGGCGCAGGCCTTCGCCTCCGCCGCCTCGATGTCGTTCGCGATCCCGCCGTCGAGGTCGAACTCGATGCCCGGCGCGGGAACGCGCGGCCAGTCGAACTTGGGGAACAGCCCGATCTTGTCCGGCACCGTGTTCGTCAGGCTCATCGTGTAGCCCGTGCGCCCGTGGAAGGCGGCCTCGAAGTGCAGGATCACCAGGTCGTTCACGTCCGCCAGGAAGTCCGTGCGGCCGAGCTTGCGCGCCTTCCAGTCGAAGGCCGTCTTCATCGCGTTCTCGACCGCGAGCGCGCCGCCCGCGACCCAGAAGTGGTACGGGTAGTCGGCCGGCGTGACGCGCGAGGAGAAGGCCTCCACGAAGCCCGCCATCTCGGACGTGTAGATGTCGGAGTTGGCGACGTTCGTGCGCGCGGCGCGCAGGAGCTCGGCCTCGAAGCCCGGCTCCATCATCATCGGGTGGTTGTAGCCCACCGGCCACGAGGCGAAGCTCGTGAAGGTGTCCAGGTAGCGCTTCCCGGAGCGCGCGTCGTGCATCCAGACGCCCTGGGACTTGTCCAGGTCCAGGACGATGGGATAGCCGTCCACGAGCTGGGCGGTTCCTAGGGTCGCGTGAACGTTCTTCGGGTCGATCATGGGCGGCGGTCTCTCTTGGACGTGCGTGACGGTGGGTTGGGTAGGGTCCCGGTCCTTCCTCCGTCCCGAGTCGACTTCCCAGTCCGGACTCGGAGGAGCATCCGCCACGCGGAGACGAGACACCTCTCGGCTCGCCATTCTAGCGCATCCCCGGGATCCCTTCACCCCCCCGGAAATCGCCCCTGGCACCCCGGAGAAGCGCGATTCCGAGCCGCCTAGGACGGCGTCCGGACGAGCGCCACCAGCGGCATCGGCGCCTGGCGACGCACGAGGGACATGTGCGGCTCGGCGTTCGTGAAGACGGCCGGCTCGAAGCGTCGCTCCTGCGCGTGGACCACGCCGGAGGGCCCGGTCACGAGACCTCCTCCCCAGATCGGGGTGGCTCCCTCGTCCAGACCGGCGGCGAGCTCGCGCTGCAGGTCCTTCACGGCCTCGCGGTCGACCAGCGGCAGCGGCTCCTGCGCGGCGCGCGACGCGCTCAGGCGCGAGAGGAAGTGCTCGGTGAACGCGGAGAAGACCCGCTCGTCGCAGAAGATCCGCGCGACCTGACCGGCGCGCTGCCCCCCGAGCGCCGGGACGCGTCCGAAGGCGGCCTCGACCAGCTCGTGCGCACGCTCCTCGAGCGAATCCTCGCGCCCCACCTGGGCCGCACCGGTCCGCAGGAGCCGCAGGTCCTGCTCGAAGACGCCGGCCCCCCGCGGCTCGGTGGCGTCGTGGGTCCCGGTGGCGAGGCGTCGCCAGCGCGCGATCCGCTGCGCTCCGCCGGAGACCACGACCGCACGGAC
>CAZDYS010000153.1:0-8448 GCA_964509445.1 uncultured Planctomycetaceae bacterium | reverse complement strand
GGCGACCCAGCAGGCCCTCGACCGCCTCGAGCAGGAGCGCGCGGACCTCGCGATGCTGGGCGACGCGCTCTCCGCGACGCAGGAGCGCCAGGCCGAGGAGGCGGAGCGCGCCGCGCGTCAGCTCGCCACCCTGCCGCAGTCCGAGACGCCTTCCGGAGAGAGCGCGTCCGAACAGCTCCAGGCCGCGGCCGAGGCCATGAAGGACGCGTCCGCGGCGGCGCGCAACCAGCAGGCTTCCCAAGGCGCGCAGCAGGCGGCCGCGGCGCAGGAGGCCCTCGAACAGGCGCTCCAGGCGCTCGCCAGCTCGCGCGGCGAGGCCAGCCAGGCGCAGAGCTCGCAGACGAGCCAGCTCGCCCAGGGGCAGCAGCAGGCGGCCTCGGAGGCCCAGGCGCTGCAGGAGCAGATCCCCGACGCCTCCATGAGTCCCGAGGCGCAGGCCGGCGTCGAGCAGTCGCTCGAGCGGGCGCGGGAAGCGATGGAGCGTGCGCAGGAGGAGCTGTCCGAGGGTCGCTCGTCCTCGGCGGCGGGCTCGCAGCGCGAGGCGCTGGACGAGCTCCGTCGCGCGCAGCGCGGCGCCAAGGAGGGCGTCGCTCCGCAGACCGAGGAGCAGGAGCGGCGCGCGGAGGAGCTCGCGCGCGAGCAGGAGCGCATCCAGAAGGAGATCCTCGACCTCGCGCGGCGCATCGACGAGCGCGACAACGCTCGCCCGACGCCGAACATGCAGCGCGCGAACGAGGCGGCGGACGAGGCGAAGCGCAGCCTCGAGGAGGGAGACCTCTCCCAGGCCGAGCAGGAGGAGAGCAAGGTCGAACAGGAGCTGCGGCAGACGAAGGAGCAGCTCGAGGAGGAGGAAGAGCAGTACCAGCGCCTGCGCGAGGAGGAGCAGCTGTTCCGGATCGCGGAGGAGGTGCAGAGCCTGCTCGACGCCCACCGCACGCAGATGGCCGAGCTGATCGAGATCCACGGCTTGCGCACCGGCGAGGGCTCCCCCAGCCGCGCGCAGCGGCTGCGCCTGCGCCGCGTGGCGCGGGAGGAGGAAGCGCTGGCCGGGCGTGCGCTCGAGATGGCCGACGCGATCGACGAGGAGGGTGCGTTCGTGAGCGGCCGCCTGCTGCGCAACGCGGCGGACGACCTGGAGCGCATCGGCGAGGCCCTGACGGACCGCGGCGACTACGAGACCGGCGAGCGTACGCAGGCTCTCCAGCGCGACGTCGAGCAGGCCCTGACGTGGCTGCTCGACGCGCTGCGCGAGGAGCAGCAGCGCCAGAAGGAACAACAGAGCCAGGGACAGCAGGAAGAGCAGCAGGAGGAGCAGGGCGAGAACAAGCCGGGCCTCGTGCCCGACACCGCCGAGCTCAAGCTGCTGCGTCGCATGGAGGTCGATCTCCAGGAGTCGGTGGCGCTCCTCCTGCGCGTGCACCCGGAGCTCGGCGAGGACGTCGACGAGGTCGACGATCGCGTGCTGCGTGACGTCGCCCGCCTCGCGCTGCGCCACGAGGACATCACCGAGCTGTTCCGCGGGATGCGCGAGCGGCTCGGCATCGAGAGACCGGAGGCCGAATGATGCTGAACGCGATCCGCACGCTGACGTGCGCCGTCCTCCTGGGGGCCTTGACCGGTGCCCAGGAAGGTCCCGTGCTTCCCGACAACCCGCTGAGTCCTTCGGACCCGGTCGAGGAGCTCAAGCAGCTCTTCCTCGACGTGGAACAGGCGCTCGAGCGCATCGACGACGAGCTCGCCGACGCCGGTGCGGGGATGACCGAGCTCGCGGAGGTCGAGGACGCGGGCCTCGACGACCTCCTGCGCCAGGCGATGAAGCGCAGCGAACAGGCCCAGTCCAAGATCGACCGGATCCTCGAGATCGCGGCGGAGATGAACCAGGGGCAGAGCGGAGGCTCCTCCCAGCAGCAGCAAGAGAGCCAGGGCTCCCAGGGCGAGAGTCCGCTCGACCAGCAGCAGGGCGGCGCCCCGCGCGAGCGCGAGAACACCCCGGAGGCTCCGCGGCCGGGCGGCGAGGAGCCCCAGGGCGAAGAGCAGCAGGGCGAGGAAGAGGAGCAGCAGGAAGGCCAGGGCGAGAAGCCGGACTCCGGGCAGGAGAGCCAGGAGAGCGGCGAGAACCGCGACGGTCGCGTGCAGCCCGACGAAGAGGGCGCCGCGGTCCCCCACGGCGACGAGAAGGACGGCTGGGGCTACCTGCCGGAGCGGGTGCAGGAGGTCTTCCGCAACCAGGGTCGCGACGACCTCCCGGTGCGCTACCGCGACTGGATCGACACGTACTACAAGCGCCTCAATCAGTCCTCGCGCTGACGCGATGCGGACCGCGCTCCTCCTGGTCCTCGCGACCGCGCCCCCGGACGAAGGCGGCGGACCGATCCCGCCGGCTCCGCGCGTGGCGACGGCCCAGGATCCCGATCCCTCCTCCGCGCGCCTGGAGGACGCGACGCGCCTCGCGATCGAGCGCGGACTCACGTTCCTGGCGACCGAGCAGGCGAAGACCGTCGGCGGCGGCTTCCCGCGCGACGGCGGAGAGTACGCCCCCATCGGCGTGACGGCGCTCGGCGCGCTCGCCTACATGGCCGCGGGCAACGTGCCCGGCCGCGGGCCGCACGGCAAGGAGCTGATGCGGGCGCTCGACTACCTGCTCGAGAAGACCGACCTCGGGCCGTCCTCGCGGACGCGCGGGTTCGTGCGCAGCGGCGACGCGTTCGTGAACGGACGCATGCACGCGCACGGGTTCGCGACGCTCGCCCTCGCGGAGGCCTACGGGATGGCGCCCCAGCGACTGGAGCGCGTCGGCGAGGCGCTCGAGGCGGCGGTGCGCCTGATCGAACGGTCCCAGGGCGCCGAAGGAGGCTGGCAGTACCAGCCGTTCGCGGTGGCCCAGCACGAGGGCTCCGTGACGATCGCCCTCGTCCAGGCGCTGCGCGCGGCTCGGAACTCGGGCGTGACGATCGACACCGACGTGGTCCGGCGCGCGGAGGACTACGTCGTGCGCCTGCAGAAGGACGACGGCACGTTCCGCTACCAGCTCGACGACGAGAGCTCGACCACGGCCCTCACGGCCGCGGCGATCACGACGCTCAACATGGCGGGCCGTTACGACGACCGCGTGATCACGTCCGCGATCGACGCCGTCTGGTCCGGCCTGCTCCTGCAGGAGGAAGAGAACGCGCCGCTGCAGTGGCCCTACTACCAGCGGCTCTACGTCGCCCAGGCCTTCTGGCAGCTCAGCGACACGAGCCACTTCGAACGCTGGTACGCGAGCGAGCGCGAGGTCCTGCTCAAGACGCAGAACGACGACGGCTCCTGGTCCAACGGCACCTGGGGCGACTGCTACGCCACGGCCGTGAACTGCCTCGTCCTCGCGCTGCCCCAGGGACTGCTCCCGGTCTTCCAGCGCTGAGGGAGCGCAGGCCGCGGGGCTGGAGAGAAGACCTCCTCTTCGCCAAGAGTCGAAGAGGAGGCCTTCTGCAGGGGGCCCCCGCGGAGCGCCGGCCGATCCGCCCCGACGATCGCGACGACTCGATTCTTGGAGCCGAACGGAAGTCCCCAGCGTTCGACCCCGAGAAAGGAGCCTGTCACGCGCGATCGATCACCCTGATTCGGGGTCGAGATCGGTGTTCCGGCGCCTCCCGACGGGTGGCTAGCCTCTTCTACCCCGCCGGCCCGCGGTCGTTTCGCCCCGTCTCCCCCGGTGGGTGGACCGGCTCAGCGAGCCCCGTAGACCGCCAGCTCGATCTCTTCGAAGTCGCATCGAGCGAGCGCGGCGCGCAGCGCGGCGATTTGCTCGTGAGCACGGTCGATCTCGTCGGAGCCGAGCTCCACGCGAGCGCGGCGACCATGATTGCGCACTCGTAGGACGCGAAACCCCAGCTCGCGCAGGTTTTCCTCGGCGCGCTCGACGCGGGCCAGCGCCGCGGCGGTGACCGGGGTGCCCACGGGGATGCGCGACGCGAGGCAGGCCGCCGCGGGCTTCTCGGCGGCCGCGAGCCCGAAGAGGCGCGCGTAGGCTCGCACGTCCGCCTTGGAGAAGCCCACCTCCCGCAGCGGCGCGACCACGCCGAACTCCCCCGCCGCAACGCGCCCCGGACGATCGTCGGCCAGGTCGTCGGTGATCTCGCCGTAGGCCAGGACGGTCCGCGCCACGCCGCGCGCCCAGGCCTCCATGCGCTCGAAGAGCGTGTGACGACACCAGTAGCACCGCAGGCCTTCGTTCCTGCGATAGCCCTCGACCGCGAGCTCGTCCGTGGCGAGGACGACGAGCTCGACGCCGATCGCCCGAGCACTCGCGCGCGCATCCGCGAGCTCGCTGCGGGGCAGGGAGGGACTGTCGGCGATCACGGCCACGACGCGATCGCCGAGAGCCGCGTGAGCCGCGTGGAGCAGCACGGTCGAGTCCACGCCGCCGGAGAACGCGACCACCAGGCGGTCGTACGAACCGAGACGCTCCCGCAGCGCTTCGCGGCGCTCTTCGAACGAGGTTCGCATGGGCGCCATGCTAGCGCCCGAACGCGAGAACGCCCGGGGGAGCCGTGGCTCTCCCGGGCGTTCTCGAGAGGAAGCGCGAGGCGCTCAGGGAGTCGCCGTGGGCGTGCTCTGGTTCTCACCGACCCACAGGAAGGGAGTCAGCGTGGAGCAGTGCACGAACTCGGGCAGCTCGTCTCCGTTGAGGTCTCCCAGCGCGCCGCCGATCGTGTAGTGGGCGATCGGGAGCTCGCCGGCGTTGCCCGGCAGGCGCGTCGGGAAGCCACCCTCCCCGTCGCCGAGCATCACCCACATCTCGCCGACCGTCGTGCCGACGAGGACGTCGAGGTGCAGGTCGTTGTTCAGGTCCTCGACCACGACCACGGCCGGTCCCTCGCCCACCTGGAGCCGGCGCGTCTCGAACGCGAGCCCCTGCTGGTTGATCAGGAGGAACACCTCGTCGCCGCTGGACTCGGTCTGACCGACGACCACGTCGGGCATCCCGTCTTCGTTGAAGTCGCCCAGCGCGACGGAGTCGGACGGACCGTCGAGGACGTTGGTCCCCACGACCTCGAGCCCGCCTTCGCCGTCGCCCTCGAGGATCACGACCTCCGCGCCGGTGCCCGTCTCGGACACGGCCACGATGTCGAGGTCGCCGTCGCCGTCGAAGTCCATGGCCTCGACGCCGCAGGGCTCACCACCGACCGGGATCCCGGCCGTGCCGTTCACCTGGCCGAGGCCGTTGTTGAGCAGCACCTGCACCGTCCCCTCGACCGCGCAGGCCACCACGACGTCGGGCAGCGTGTCGCCGTTCATGTCGCACACGCAGAAGCCGAGCGGACCGGCCTCGGTCGCGGCGATGTCGTTGATGGGCGGGTCCTCGAAGTCCTCGATGACCGTCGGGTTGCGGTAGAAGCGGATCTCGTCGAGCGCGAGCACGGACGTGAGGACGTCCAGGTCGCCGTCGCCGTCCAGGTCGGCGAGCTCGATGTGCCCCGGCTCGTCCTCGAGCGTCGGGACCAGCGGCAGGACCGTGAGCGCCGCGAGCCGCCCGTTGCCGTTGCCGCGGTAGAAGGTGATCGACTGCTGCTGCCGGGACACGGAGACCGCGTCCTCGTTGCCGTCGTTGTCCAGGTCGCCCAGCACCACGCGGCTGATGCCGTCGCCGCCGGAGTCGTAGCCGCGCGCGGCCCGGAACGTGCCGTCACCCAGGCCGTACATGACGGACAGGTCGCGCGAGTTCGCGCACAGCAGGTCCGGGATGTCGTCCCCCGGCAGGAGGATCGTGTCGAGCGCGCGCGGGATCGGGCCGACGTTGTAGTGCGCGGCGTCTCCCCAGGCCATCGGGCCCGTGCCAGGAAGCACCTGGATGGACCCCTGATCGAGCGTCGTCGCCACGGCCTCGGCGAAGCCGTCGCCGTCGAGGTCCGGGAAGAGCAGCGAGGTCGTCTCCGCTCCGAAGTCGAGCGAAGTGGCCATGGAGAGTCCCGAGGCGTCGCCCTGCAGCAGGTAGACCTCGGTCGACTCGAGCTGCGCGATCGCGATGTCCTCGAAGCCGTTCGCGTCCATGTCGCCGGTGTTGTCCACCACCGGGCGGAAGAGCGGCGCCATCACGAGCTGCGCGGGGTCGAAGCCGCCGGCCCCCCGGGCGTAGCGGACGACGCGATCGGACGAACCGGGGACGTTCTCCTCGCCCACGACGAGGTCGTAGAAGCCGTCTCCCCCGAGGTCGATCGAGGCGATGCTGGAGGCGCCGCCGGGATCGCCGAGGCTGGAGGAGTCGAGCGACTCGACCTCGGACAGGACGCCACCTTCGACGCGGATGCGCGCGACGCGGCTCTCGTTGCGGATCGCGACGAAGAGCTCGTCGCCGCCGGTCCCCCTGTTCGTTCCGGAGACCGGAGCCACGGCCAGGTCGATCGGGTCCTTGCCGAAGCCGAGCTGCAGCGCGGCGGCCGAGAACTCCCCGAGGGTCGGACCCTGGAGGAAGACCTCGACGCCGGACGCCCCGAAGCCACGGTAGTCCTGGCTGAGCACGGCGACGTCCTCGAGGCCGTCGTCGTTGAAGTCGCCGGAGGCCAGACGCCAGGTGTTGCCGAGCGTGCTGCGCGTGGCGATGCCGGCGAACGAGCCGTCCGCGGCGCCGAGCGCGATGTTGACCTGCTTCGGAAGGAAGTTCGACGCGACCAGATCCGGGACCCCGTCCTGGTTCAGGTCGACGTGGAGGACGTCTCCCACGAACGTGGAGCCCAGGGAGATGTCTCGCCGCAGCCCGAAGTCGACCGTCAGCGTCGGCTGGGCCGGCGGCCCGACGGTTCCCGGCGTCGACGACTTGCCGCCGGAATCGTGGCAAGCGGCGAGCGCCGAGAGGAGCAGGAGGGATCCGAGCCCCCGTCGGGGGAGGGGACGAAGCGAGGAACTGAGTTGCGCGTGCATGGGTGGTCGTGGGGTCTGCCGGCCCGGTCTGGAGGCAAGGTCTCGCGGGGGTCCCGGAAGGGACGCCCACGGAAACCTACCCCTATCCGACGGGTCTGGCGAACCGACGGGCAGGCACGAGACCGGAAACCGATTCCGACCGGCCTCGGAGGGCTGTCAGGGAAGGTACAGCCGCAGCTTCTCGACGTAGCCCTGAGCGCTGCGCCGGAAGGCCTCGACCTGCTCGTCGCCGATCGTGCGAACGATCTTCGCGGGCACGCCGGCCACCAGGGACCGCGGAGGCACCTCGAATCCCTCGCGAACGACGGCGCCAGCCGCGACCAGCGACTCCTCGCCGATCACCGACCCGCCGAGCAGGATGGCTCCCATCCCGATCAAAGAGCGATCGCCCACGCGCGCGCCGTGCAGGACGCAGCGGTGGCCGATGGTCACCTCCTCCCCGATCACGTTCGGGACGTCGGGGTCCGCGTGGATCATGGTCAGATCCTGCACGTTCGTCCTACGGCCGATCGTCAAGGGAGCATCGTCCCCGCGAACGACGCAACTGAACCAGATCCCCACGTCCTCTGCGAGGGTGACGTCCCCGGTCACGATGGCATTCGTCGCCTTGAAGGCTCCGCCCTCGAGAGCTTCGAACAGGCCGGCACTCGGAAAGCTCGTCATGGACGCAAGCTAGCCGTAGTGGAGAGCCCAGGCCAGCGTGAGGCCGTTGTGCAGGCCGTGCGCCGCCACGGAGGCCGCCAGGCGGCCCGTGCGCAGCTGGAGCCAGCCCAGGAACAGGCTGAGGACGAAGATCGGCGGGAAGGCGACGGTGCCGTGCAGCCAGGCGAAGACGAGCGAGCTCCCGAGGACCCCGCCGAAGGCGCCGAGCGTGCGCACGAGCCAGGACTGCAGGAACCCGCGAAAGACCCACTCCTCGACGAACGGGATCACGACGCTCGCGAGGATCCCCGCGACGACGAGCTGGCTCCCCTCGAGCGACAGGATGAGCTCGAGCACCTCCTGCGCCTCGAACTCGACGCCGACCTCGGGAGCGAGGACGACCCAGGAGCCCATCGCGAACAGCCAGGTCGGGAGGAACAACAGGTAGCTGCCGAGGCCGAGGAGCGCGCAGCGCAGGTCGCCGCCGCGGTCGATCCCCAGCGCCTGACGTCCGCGCGGCCGGCGGCGCTCGGCCAGCACCCAGGCGATGGCTCCCACGCCGGAGAGCAGGAGCGCGTTCTGGAACAGGGGACGCAGACCACCGAGCTCCGGCACCAGGCTGAGCAGCGGGAGGAGACCGAAGGTCGCACAGACCAGGAACAACAGGTCGAGCCCGCGCCAGGGAGCCTCCGGAAGCGCGACGTCGCGCGGAGCGCCCTTGCGGACGAGGGCCTTCGCGCCGGGCCACAGGACGATCCCGAGCACGAGGAACACCAGCAGCCCGAGGCCGGCCTCGGGGTAGAGGTCCGCCCCGGAGGCGTCGGCGTCGCGCGCCGGGACGAGCGAAGCGACGAGCGCGCTCAGGCCTTCGCGTCCTCCGCAGCGGCGCGCGGCGCGGCGCTCCCG
>CAZDYS010000152.1:0-8493 GCA_964509445.1 uncultured Planctomycetaceae bacterium | reverse complement strand
GTTGGCCCGCCTGCGCGGGTCACGTCTCCGGCGCGCTCTCCGTCCCCGGAGAGGGTCCACCAGAACAGGCCGGCGACGGCCAGGACGAGAACGAGGAGCACGGAGACGATCGGTCGGGATCCCATGGCGGTGACGTTGGGGTTGGGGGTCGTGGGCCGGTGATCTTGGCACCCGCTCCACGGGACGTCTCCGAAAACATTAGGAGTTAGACACTTCCTTTGCCAGAGCAGCTGGAATCCGGCCGGTGGAGCGCCCGAAGGCAGCCGGTGGCGCACCGGGGATTCCTCCGGGACCGCGCCCCCGGGCCCGCCCCACCCCGCCTTGCGCTCCCTCCGCGAGCGCGGTCGAATGGGTCCGGACGTCTTCCGCCCCCTTCGAACGAAGGAACGCTCCTCATGACCCTTGCCCGACTGCTTCCCGGGGCTCTCTTCGCCTTGCTGCTCCTCCCGCTGGCCCCGACCTCGGCCCAACAGCCCAAGGTCGGCCGCGACTGGTACGAGGATGCCGTCGAACACGGCTTCAAGATCAAGTACCCGAAGGACTGGAACCAGATCCCGCCGTCCCCGAACGAGCGCACCAAGCTCGCCGAGTTCAGCCACCCGACGAACGACTGGATCTCGATCGGCAAGGGCGAGGTCCTGCCGATCTTCGCGTACCTCTTGGTCTTCGACGACCGCAGGGACCACGACGAGGAGAAGGACGGGGCCTACGAGCCCCCGCGGGAGCTGTCGGATCCGCCCAAGGAGGTGCTCGACTGGGTCGAGCGGCGGCTCGCGATCGGCGTCGGGTGGATCCCCGACGGCAAGCCCAAGAAGCTCAAGGTCAAGGGGCTGCCGGCGGCGCGGACCTACGAGCTCGAGGCGACGCACAACAGCGACGAGGAGGTCCTGATCCGGATGTTCGTCGCGGAGTTCCTGCTGCCGAGCGGCGTGCGCATCGCCTTCCTCGCCGACGGCCCCGGCGACCGCAAGTGGAGCAAGTACAAGAGCGCCTACGGGAAGCTGGCGAAGAGCTTCACCGTGCTGGAGATGCCGGAGGAGGACGTCGTCGAGGCCTCGGGCCCGCGCTCGCCCCGGGACGCGAAGCGCGAGGTCCTGGAGAAGGCCGTCGCCAAGAACCGCGAGTGGTCCCTGCACGAGACCCCGAACTACTTCCTCGTCACGGACGTCGACGACAAGGAGTTCATCGAGGACATCCTCGAGCGCATCGAGGCGATCCGGAAGATCTACGAGGAGCACTACCCGCCGGAGCAGGCGCGCGCGATCAAGAAGAAGAAGGAGTCCCTCGAGACCGAGGTCGGCAAGGGCGCGACGGACGAGGACAACGCCAAGCGCGCGAAGGAAGAGGAAGAGGAGAAGAACCGCAGTATCTCCGCGGTGAACCCGATGGAGGCCTCGCGCACGAGCGTGCTGCGACTCTGCTCCGAGCGCGACATCTACATGAAGTACGGCGGCCCCGGCGGAAGCGCGGGCTACTGGTACTGGGTCGAGGAAGAGCTCGTGCTCTACGACGACAAGAAGGTGCGCGGTCGTGACTTCACGCTGCTCGTGATGAACCACGAGGCGTTCCACCAGTACATCTTCTACTTCTACGGGCAGCTCGCTCCGCACAGCTGGTACAACGAGGGCACGGGCGACTTCTACTCGGGCTACCAGTACAAGCAGGGTCGGTACCGGCTGGGCAAGCCGAACGAGCGCAACGAGCTGATCCGCGAGATGCTGCGCGACGGCAACTACGTTCCGCTCGAGGAGTTCGTCACGTGGTCCAAGGGCCAGTACTACGGCTCGAACGACCTCGGGATGTCGGGCCTGAAGTGCTACGCCCAGGGCTGGTCCCTGATCTACTTCCTGCGCACGGGACCGGACGAGAAGCCCAGCGGCTGGCAGCCCGCCTGGGGCTCGATCCTGGACACCTACCTCGAGACGCTGGCCACCACGGGAGACCTCGAGAAGGCGGTCGAGACCGCCTTCGCGGGCGTGGACTGGGCCGCCTTCGAGGAGTGCTGGAAGAACTACATCGGCTGAGAGCGGAGACCCTCATGAATCGCAAGCTCGCCCCCTGGCTCGCCACGACCCTCACCCTCGCCTGCACGCTCGGCACCCCCGCCGCGGCCGACCGCCTCGTCACCCACGACGGACGTGTCCTCGAGGTCCGCAAAGCGCGTCCGCTCGAGAACGGCAACTACATGCTCACCTTCGACTCGATGAGCTTCGAGTGCCCGGGGGAGTTCATCGCGTCCGTCGAGGTCGAGGGCGACATGAGCGACTACGTGCCCCAGAACGCGGACGAGCGCAAGAAGCTCGAGCAGGGGTACGTGCGCTACAAGGGCAAGTGGATGAGCAAGGCCGCCTACGAGGGCGCGCTGGCCAAGGAAGCCGCCGCGCGCCGCAAGGAGGTCGAGGAGCTGGCCGCCCACGCCTACTTCCGTGACGGCTGGGAGGTCGAGACCAAGCACTTCCGCATCAAGACGAACACGTCGGAGGAGCTGCTCGACTACTACGCCAACCTGCTCGAGGCCTACTACAAGCTCATGGACAAGCGCGTCGGCATCAAGCCGACGCCGAAGCTCTCGCGCACCAAGATGCGCGTGAACATCTACAAGAGCCGGGACGACTGGGAGAAGAACAACGAGGCCGGCGTAGGCGGCGGCGTGGTCGGCTACTTCAGCTTCCGTGACGAGACGCTGAACTTCTTCCACGACTACTCGGACCCGGCGTTCACGAACTGGGTGGCGCTGCACGAGTGCACGCACCTGTTGACCTATCTGATCGAGCCGCAGTCCTGGCCGCGCATCTGGGTCAACGAGGGCGTGGCGGACTTCTTCGGCTCCTCCCAGATCACGACGGACAAGAAGGGCCGCATCGAGATCACGCCGGGTGAGCTGCAGCTCGACCGGACGCTGACCGTCCAGCAGGCGATCGAGGACGACAGCTACGTGCGGCTCGAGGACCTGTTCCAGGTCGAGAAGTCGAACTTCAGCGCGTTCGAGTACGCGCACGCCTGGTCCTTCGTGTACTTCCTCAACAACACGAAGAAGTACCAGTCGGGCTTCAAGAAGTTCTTCAAGGAGTTCTACACCGTCCCGAAGAGCGTCGACTACGAGTGGCAGCCCTTCCCGAACGTCCAGGGCACGGCGAAGATCATCCCGGCCGACGAGGTGCGCCGCATCCTCCTCAAGAACCTGAAGGTCAAGGACGTCGAGGCGCTCGAGAAGGAGTGGATCGACGCGATCAAGGCGATCGACATCGACGGACCGGACGCACTGTTCAAGCGTGCCTACCTCTCGATCCGCCGCGGCGACGTGAAGCAGTTCGAGCAGGCCGAGAAGGACCTCGACGCCGCGATCGCGGCCGGCAACGAGGACCCGCGCGCGTTCTGGGCTCGCGGCATGATCCGCTCCTGGAACGCCAAGGCGGGGATCAAGGCCGGCATCCCGGATCTGCGCAGAGCCGTGGAGCTCTCCCCGCTGAACGCGAACTACCGCTTCACGCTCGGCCAGGCCCTGAGTGGCTTTCAGCTCAACGTCGGCGGGAGCCGAATGACCGTCAGCGGCGCCGACGAAAGCGACCTCAAGGCCTTCGGGGACGAGAAGGAGCTCGACGAGGCCGAGTCCCAGCTGGGCCTCGCCTGCGAGCTCGCGCCCGACAACCTGTACTACCCCGACTTCCTCGACGACTTCCGCTCGCGCCGCTGAACCGACGCCCCATGCGCCTCACCCGATTCCTGCCCGCGCTCCTGTGCGGCCTCAGCCTGCCCCTCCTCGGCGCCTGCCGCGCCACGAACTACCGCGACCCCGGCGACCCCACGGTCCGCGTGCACAGCTCGCAGACCGGCGAGCTCGGCGTCGCGACGGACTACGGCGTCGTCTTCCTCGGGCGGGACCAGCGCAGCGGCGACGTCGAGTTCACGAGCTGGTTCGGGGACGGCTGGAGCCTGGAGACCGGCATCATCGAACCGCTCGGCGGCGGGCTCTACATCACCCACCCCGAGATCCGCATCCCGACGACCACGCTGTCCTTCGACCAGCCCGAGCCCGGGACCGAGGTCGTCGTGGTGGGCCGCGACGACCGGGACCGCTCCTTCCGCATCCGCGCGAGCGTCGTGGAGCGCGAGGGGGTCGAGGGGCTGCTGCTCGCGCCCACCAAGCGCCTGCGCGGCCTGGGCCGCGGTCAGCTCGGCGCCGGCGTCTACGTGCCGCGCGGCGGTCGCGACGAGCTCGTCGGCCTGCTCTCCGGACAGCTGTGGCTGGAGGACGCCGAGGAGGAGGTCTTCACGGTCGTCGACGCGAGCGACCTGTGGCGCCTGGTCGCCTACCCGCGCGACCTGGACCGCCCGCGCCGGCGCACGACGCGCGGCGACATCCTGCCCTGAGGCTCAGCTGCGCCAGAAGCGCGGGACGAACAGCACGACGACCGCGTAGAACTCGAGCCTGCCGAGGATCATGAAGAAGGACAGGAGCAGCTTGGCTGCGTCCGGCAGGAACCCGAAGTTCTCGGTCGGCCCGACGGCGGCGAGCCCCGGACCGATGTTGTTCAGCGTCGCGAGGACGGAGGTCGACGCGATCAGGATGACCTGGTCGCCGTAGGGCTCCGGCGGCGAGAGGTTCATCGACGCGAGGGCCAGCGTGCCCAGCGTGAAGACGAAGAACCACAGCCCGCAGTAGGCGGTGATCATGCCGACCGTCCGGTCTTCGAGCGTCTTCCCGTCCATGCGCACGGGCTGGATCGCACGCGGCCGCGCGAAGCGACGGATGCCCTGCATCGCCGCCTTGGCGAGAATCAGGACCCGCACGACCTTCATCCCACCGCCGGTCGACCCCGCGCACGCACCGCACACCGCGAGCAGCATCAGGATCACGCGGCAGACGTTCGGCCACTGGTCGAAGTCCGCGGTCCCGTAGCCGGTGCTGGTCACGATGCTGACCACGACGAACACGCTGTCGCGCATCGAGCGCGCGATGCTCGTGTAGTTCATCGGGTCGCCCGGATCGCCGGTGTTCGTGCCTCCCCAGAACCAAAGGACGAGCCCGATCACCACGGTGCTCCCGAGCACGAGCCCCGCGTAGGTCTTGATCTCGGCGGAGCCGCGCACGGCCTCCCACGCCCCCCGCCAGCCCTTGCGCAGGAACGTGTCGTAGACGCCGAAGTTGATGCCCGCCATGAACATGAAGAGCACGATCACCAGCTCGATCTGCCAGGCGCTCGCGAACACGCTGCCGTAGTAGGCGACGCTGGAGCCGTGGTCCGAGAAGCCGCCGGTCGCGAGCGTGCCGAAGGCGTGCACGAAGGCGTCGTAGAGGTCGCGCGTGTAGAGCCACAAGAGGACCACCTCGGCCAGCGTCAGGCCGACGTACACGCGGATCAGCCCGATCGCGCTGTCGCGAACCCGCTGCTGGACCGCCTCGCGGCTGACGCCGGGCACCTCGGACCGGAACAGGCTGCGCCCTCCGGCCGGGAAGAGGACCACGAACACGAGCACGATTCCGATGCCACCCAGCCAGTGCGTGAACGAGCGCCAGAACATCATCCCGCGCGACAGTCCCTCGCGCAGGTCGGTCTCGGGGTCGTCGAAGAAGTCCCCCGTGAGGATGGTCGCGCCGGTCGTCGTGAACCCGGACACGGACTCGAAGAACGCGTCCACCGGCGAGCGCATCTCGCCGGAGAACAGGAACGGCAGCGCCCCCATCACCCCCGCCGCCAGCCAGGTCAGGCCGACGGCCGCGAGGCCCTCCCGCCGGAAGTAGTCGACGCGCCCCTCCTTGGTGAGCGTCGAGCCACGGCAGAACCAGGCCATGCCTCCGCCCACCGCCGCCGTGAGGAACGCGGCCCAGAGGCAGCCCTCCACCGTCGCCTCCTCCCCGTACCAGGCGGAGACCACGGCGGGCACCAGCATGAAGCCCGCGAGCAGGAGCATCACGCAGCCGAGCAACCAGCAGACGGCACGTAGGTTCAAGCTGCTCCCCTAGAGGCCCGCCGGCTTGAAGGTCTCCTCGATCGAGGAGAGGTTCTCGGGCAGCGTGAACAGGATCACCTGGTCGCCGTTCTTCACGACGGAGTCGCCGCTGGGGATCATCACCTCGTTGTCGCGCACGATCGCGCCGAGGACCGTCCCGCGCGGGAGGCCCAGGTTCTTGACCTTGCGCTCGGCCTTCCCGTCGCGGTGACGCGCCTCCAGCTCCAGCACCTCCGCTCGCCCGTCGGCGATAACCGCGATCGACGACACCGACCGCGAGCGCACGAAGCGCAGGATGTGGTTCGCGCACAGGACGCGCGGGGAGATCGCGCGGTCGACGCCCAGGAGGTCGTAGATCTGTCGGTAGCTCGCCTTGTTGACCATGGCGACCGTGCGCTCGACGCCGAGCGAGCGCGCGAGCTGGCAGGCGACCATGTTCCGCTCGTCGTCGGAGGTCGTCGCGATGAACACGTTGGCCTCGCCGATCCGCTCCTCCATCAGGAGGTCGAGGTCCGTCGAGTCCCCCACCAGCACCATGACCGAGCTCGAGAACTCGCTGGAGATCTCCTTGGCGCGCTTCGCGGACTTCTCCAGGAGGCGCACGCTGATCCCGGGCATCTTGTCGAGCTGCTTGGCGATCCGCAGCCCCACGCCGCCGCCGCCCATGATGACGACGCTGCGTCGACCGATCTTCGGCGCACCGGCGAGGAGCTCGAACTGGTCGAGGTCCGGACCGCGCCCGATCAGGTAGACCTGGTCGTCCACCTCGAGCTGGTCGCTGCCGTCGGGCACGAAGAACGTGTCCCGGCGCGAGACGGCGACGACGAGGAGGCCGCTCGGCAGCTTCAGCCCGGCTAGGGTGTCCGCCGTCAGCTCGCCCTCCTCGCGGATCCGGAGCCGCCGGAGCTGGACCTTCCCGTCGGCGAAGGACTCGACCTCCAGCGCGCGGTGCTGGCGCACCGTGCCCACGATCTCGTCCGCCGCGAGGTCGTCCGTGGAGAGCACGACGTCGAAGCCGAGCGCCTGCTTGTAGAAGTACCGATACCCCTCGAGCCGCGCGATGTCCTTGAGCCGCAGGATCATCCGCTTCGCGCCGAGGTTCTTCGCGATCGCGCAGGCCAGCATGTTGACCGTGTCCGACTGCGTGACCGCGACCACGATGTCCGCCTTGGAGGCGCCGGCGTTCGTCAGGACCTCGGCCCGCGTGCCGTCGCCCTCGAGCACCTGCACGTCGAGCCCTTCCATCATCCGCCGGACCTTGTCCGGGTCGGGATCGACGACGCTCACGCGGTGCTCCTCCCGCGAGAGGATGTCGGCCAGGTGGTAGCCGACCTCTCCCGCGCCAACGATGCAGATGTCCATAGGCCGGCACCTTAGGCAGCGCCCGCCCCGGAAGCCAACCCTGCGGGGCACGACTTGGAAGCGGCCCGCGGGCGGCCTCGTTCGAGGTCCCGAGGGGCTATCCTGACGGCCACCTTGATCCTCGTACTCGACAACCGGGACTCCTTCACCTTCAACGTGCTCCACGCGCTGTGGCGCGCCGGTGCCGAGGCGGAGGTGGTGCGCGCGGCCGACACGTCCGTCGCCGCGCTGGAGGAGCGTGCACCGGACGCGATCCTGGTCGGACCGGGACCGGGCCGTCCGGAGTGCGCGGAGGTGTCCCTGGAGCTGTTCCGCGCGCGCCTGGCGCTACCTCTGATCGGCGTCTGCCTCGGGCACCAGGCCCTCGCCGTCGCTCTTGGAGCGCGGGTGGTGCGGTCGAGGAACCTGCTGCACGGACACCCGATCGACGTCGAGCACGACGGCTCGGAGCCGTTCCGGGGCCTCGACCACCCGCTGCGCTGTGCGCGCTATCACTCGCTGACGGTGGCGCCGGAGTCGCTTCCCGAGGAGCTCGTCGTGACCGCGCGCTGCGCCGACGGAGAGGTGCTCGCGCTCCGTCACCGGCGACTCCCCTGGATCGGCTTCCAGTTCCACCCGGAGTCCGTACTCGCGCCCCAGCGCGAGGTCTTCTTCAGGAACCTGGTGGCCTGGACGACCGCGCACCGACGGGATCCGTCCACACCGGCCAAGGACCGGACGACGGTCGCCGCGGCTCTCCGTCCTGGTACGCGAACAGGCGGCGCGTGACCAGGTTGTAGAGCTTCTTGCCGGTCTTCATCCAGACGCGCGCGAACAGCGACCGGCGCTTCGGCAGCGCCGGCGGCAGAGGGTCGTCGGGGTCGCGCGTCGCGAGCCGATAGCGTCGGCGGTGCTTGAGGACGTGCCGGTGGTCCTCGGCGGAGCGCGTCCGCCAGGTTCGGTCGAAGGTCCCGTGGCAGCTCGCGAGCTGGAAGTCGATCAGGACCGGGTAGCCGTCCGGCGCGACCAGCAGGTTGGGCTCCTTGTGCAGGTCGTTGTGGCAGACGCCCGCCGCGTGCACGTCGTGGACCAGGTCTTCGAGCCGCTCGAAGAAGTCCTGCGGCAGCCTCTCGGCAGCCCACAGCGGCACGCCTTCGATCCAGCTGCGCAAGAGCACGTCGCCCGAGCGCGGCGCGCGAC
>CAZDYS010000151.1:4089-8545 GCA_964509445.1 uncultured Planctomycetaceae bacterium | reverse complement strand
CGGGAAAAGCTGTCCCGGTGCGGCCCTCGCGGCGTCCAGGACCGCCCCGGATCCTTGGGCGAACGCTCCTCGGGGACCGCCGACGCGCCAGCGGGATCCGCTCCCGGTCGGTCCGGGAAAGCCTCAACCCGGCGCGGGATCGGGTCGACCAGAGCCACGTTCCCCCTTTCCCAAGGCCACCAAGTCATCCCCATGTTCAAGCAAGCGACTCTGGGACTTTCCCTGACCGCGGCCGCGCTCGCAGCCTCCTCCTGCAGCAGCGGTTCCGGCGGCGGCAGCACCGCCGTCTCGGGCCTCTCGGCCCCGGACCAGCTCGAGATCGTCCAGGCGGTCGAGGGCACGAGCTCGACCGGTAGCGTCGGCCCGGCGGCGACGGATCCCGGCTTCGAGCCGACCGCCTCCTACTACACCGATCCGCAGAACGTCTACGTCTACGACCCGGCCGTGGAGCCGCTGCAGCTGGTCAACCGGATCCTGTGCTTCATGGGGCAGACCGGCGCGGACACGATCGTGAACGAGGACCCGTACATCGCCCAGGTCGACGTCGCGGCCTGCGAGGACGGCGGCAACCAGAGCTCCGCCGGCAGCTCCTCCGGCCAGTCCTCGACCGGCGGAGGAGAGGAGATCCAGCTGTGGACGGTCTCGTCCCAGCGCGCGAGCAACTCCGCGCCGCACGACGTGCACATCTGGGTCCCGGACGAGGAGGGGGGCCCCGAGCGCATCTTCGTGGACCTCGAGATCACGGAGAGCCCGAGCACGGAGAACCCGTTCGGCCAGTTCACGATGAACTACGCGCGCTCCGACACCTTCGCGAACATCGCGACGCCGGAGATGATCGGCTCGCTGCGTTCGGTCGAGACGCCGATCATCGGTGACGTCGGCTTCACCTTCTTCGAGGACTTCGGCGACATCGCGGCCGTTCCCGCGCCCGGTGACTTCGCGTCGCGCGTGCAGGTCAACGTCGAGATGAACGAGGACCAGACGGGCGGCTGGGCGCACATCCTCTCCAGCGAGCGCTACGACTTCGGAGGCGGGGACTCGGGGCTGCTCACCGAGGAGTTCGACGTCGCCTTCGACGAGACGCACTTCCTGCGCGCGACCGACGGCGGGGGAGACGTCGCCTACGAGCGCGACACCTTCGACGAGAACGTCTGGAGCTACAACCTCTACCACGCGACCGGCCCGAACGCCGGCGAGCAGGTCGAGCTCCAGGGCGGCTTCGGCTTCGAGACGGGCCAGGGCGTCTACGGCTGGGCGAGCTACTACGGCCTGTGGGTCCCCGACGGCACCACGCTCACGAACGGCGAGACGGTCACGGCGGACACCTACAGCGACGACGAGGAGGAGATCCTCTTCGAGCAGGAGACCTACACCGTCTTCCAGGCGCCGGGTCGCCTGATCCGCTACGGCAAGGAGAGCCTCGACCTCACCGAGATCGCCGGCATGACCTTCGAGTGGTGGACCTGGGATTCGGTCCAGCAGGAGCAGGTCATCTACCTCGTCCAGTACTTCCTGGCCTCCGACACGTGGCGTCAGATCGCCACGGTCGACATCAACACCTACGAGCACACGCTCCTGAGCCCGACGGTCGTGATCGACACCTCCGCGGAAGGCGTGCTCAACATGTGGTCCGACGCGCTCGGCGGCAACGTCGTGTTCATCGACGGAGAGGACGAGATGACCTACTACGAGCGCGCGTTCGTCGACGGCAGCGACGACGAGTTCGACGGCTCGACGGTCCTCACGCTCTACGGCTTCACCCAGGGCCTGCGTTCGGAGATCACCACCTCCGAGGCGGAGAACGGGAACATCTACCTGATGGACGCCCCGGACGTGATGACGCCGCAGCAGTTCGAGTTCCGCGAGACGGACCTCACGCTGTGGCACGATTCCGACGGCATGGGCACGTTCACGCAGGTCGGTCTCGGTGCCGGTCAGGCGCCGACCTCCGGGCCGAACACCTGGGGTATGAACTCCGGTCCGCTCGTCACGCCGGCGACCGCCGCCACGCTCGTGTCGATCTACGACGTGTGGAACGCCGACGAGTTCTACGTCTACGAGACCGGCCACAACCCGTGGAACCAGTACACCGGTCTCAAGGACTCCGAGGGCGAGTTCGTCGAGTTCGACGCTCCGATGAACTTCTCCTACGTCCACGCGACGGCGGACGACCGCAACGACGACGCGACCTACGACGGTCAGACGTTCCTCCTGCAGTACGGCGGTCCGGGCAACCTCTACGGGTTCCCGTACCTCGGCGTGGACCTCAACGGGGACACGGAGTTCGATCGCTACTACCCGCAGATCAACCTGCAGGACGGCACCGTGTTGACGGACGGACAGGGCACGACCTACGTGGTCAAGGCGGTCGAGATCGAGCAGGCGCTCGCGCAGGACGGAGCCTACGCGGGCACGCTGACGACGGCCCAGGCCGGCACGCTCGTGCTGCCCGACCTCTCCAGCTACGTCACGCCGACCATCGGCGACGAGCCGGTCGTGACCGACGCGCCGCGCGTGATCGACGGCGAGCCGGTCGGACTCGAGAACGAGCTCTAGAAACGAGCCCGCTCTCTCGCGAAGGCCTCGCGTCCCTCCTCGAAAGGAGCGGGCGCGGGGCCTTCGCCACGTTCGGGGCTACGGGAGGAAGTACTGGCCGTAGAGCCCGTCGTAGAGCTGGATCAGCGTCGGGGCCGACAGCTGGCCGGTTCCGCCCGAGGAGAAGAAGTACCCCTGCAGGAGGTGCGCCTGCACCGGGGTCATGAGAGGAAGGGACGGGACCTGGTAGGTCTGGGCGAGCTCGCCCGAGGCATCGAGGACGCCCAGGAAGAGCACGCTCGTCGGTCCCCAGCTGCCGTGGTACCAGCTCTGGACCACCGGGAACGGTCGGTTCGGCGCCAGGTCCTCCGAGCGCGCGAGCCAGACCATGTCGCCCGGGCTGCCCTGGAAGCGCAGCGTGACGTCCTGGCTCTCGGCCTTGGGGGTGGCCGACAGGAGCCTCCGCGTGGTGCCCGGCAGCGTCGTGAAGGTCTGGCCTCCCGTGGGGCCGTCGCAGCCGGCGATCACCATGTCCCGGACGGTGAGGTGCGTGGCCCCCATGCCGATGGCCGGAGGGCACACGCCGCTGAACCCTCCGAACAGGGTCGCGCGCACCTCTCCGCCCTCGAGGAAGGCGGTCGTGCCGGAGAGGCGCAGCGGCGTGTTCGCGAGGCGGAACCCGCTGTTGCCCTCGCCGTAGATCGTCGTGTCGTAGGCGAAGAACGCGCCGCGCGTGATCGTGACCTCCGCATAGGGGTCGTCCCTCTGCGCCAGGTAGATCGGTAGCACCGAGCAGTCGCGCAGGATGCACTCGGAGTCGGTGGCGTAGAGCTGAAACACCTCCGCTCGCTCGATCATCACGGGGCCCGCACAGTCGACGAGCTCCACGTGGTCGAGGTCGATGCCGCGCAGCACGACCGACTGCGAGGCGGTGAGGTTCTGGACGCGCAGGCGACGGATCTCGCTCTGGGCCGGCTTGGCGGCCTGGAGGATCAACGAGTGTCCGTCGATCGTGATCGGGGGGGAGACCGAATCGAGCGGTCCCCAGGCTCCCGCCCGCAAGAGGAGCACATCTCCCTCCGCGGCTGCGTCGATCGACGTCTGCAGGGCACCGGACCCGGGGGAGACGACCTGCACGTTCCGCGCCTGCGGAAGAGCGGCCGCGGGGAGGGTGAAGAGACACAGGGCAAGGACGAGGCGAGAGAGGTCCTTCACGGTCATGGGATTCCTCCTGTTGGAGCCCCGAGGCTAGCACGAGGGACGCCTTCGAGGCGAAGAGGGCGTCTCGGGTGCCCCCAGGACGCCCCGGAACGCCACCTCGCGCCCCTTCTGCGCGATCCGCGCGAAGCCGGACGGCGCTCACGCGTGGAGGAGCGCTGCGCACCCCGCGGCCTCGGCGCTCGGGGTAGCATCCCCGCTGGAGGACCTCATGCATCGCACGCTCGCAAGCCTGGCCACCGCCGCCGCCCTCGTGGGGGGTCCGCGTCTCTCCCACGCCCAGGACCTCGCCCCGCTCTATCCCGTAACGGTCGACGAGAGCGCGCAGACGCGCGGACTCGCGTGGACCTGCACGGCGGAGGACGTCTGGAGCCTGGAGTCCTTCGCGCTGTCGGAGGGCGAGGACCTCGAGGTCGCCCTCGGCCCCTCGACCCTGGTCCTGGGACACCACGACCGCAACGCACTCTGGGCCGTCGTGCTTCCCTCGGAGCCGGCCGCCCTTGGCGCGAGCGCCGCGGGGAGCGGAGAGCCGGTCGAGTCCGTCTACCTGCGCTTCCACCCGGCGCTCGTGGGCGAGCTGTTCCCCGAGGCGACCGTGACCGGTCGCGGGCCGGCCATCCATCGGTACGAGGGGCAGCGCGTCGTGCACGCGAAGCTGAGCTCCTCGTTCCAGGCAGGCAACCGCCCGGTCGTCCCGCCGAAG
>CAZDYS010000151.1:0-3989 GCA_964509445.1 uncultured Planctomycetaceae bacterium | reverse complement strand
AGACCTGGCGCGAGCACGCGGCCGAGGCGACGAACGCCTACCAGGTCGCCTGCGTGCTCGCGGAGATGCTCGAGCCGCTCGACGACCTGCACGTCTGGGTGCAGGCGAGCGGGGCGTTCGTGCCGCTGCAGCAGCGCGAGCGCCCGCAGAACGCGAGCTGGAACGGCAGCAAGGTGCTGATCGGCGGCTTCCGCTCGCAGACGCGCGGGATCGTCGGGGGGCGCACGAAGGACGACCTGGGCTACGTCAACGTGCAGACCCTCTCCAGCGAGGAGGTCGGCGCGGCCTTCGACGCGTTCCTCGAGGAGCTGGCCGACACGCGCGGCCTTGTGCTGGACCTGCGCTGGAACGGCGGCGGGGACGAACGGCTCGCACGGCGCATCGCCGGGCGCTTCCTCGCGGAACCGCTCGTCTACGCCACGCACCAGTTTCGCGACGGACCGGAGCACGACGCGTTCGGTCCCGTGTCCGAGCGCGTCTGCGAGCCGCGCGGCCCGTGGCGCTACGAGGCCCCGGTCGTCGTGCTGTTCGGGCAGCGCACGATGAGCTCCGCGGAGGCGCTCGCGCTGATGTTCGCCGCGGCGCCGGGCGTCACGACGATGGGCGACCGCACGGCGGGCTCCAGCGGCAACCCGCGCACGCTCGAGCTCCGCGGGGGGATTCGCGTGAACCTGCCGCGCTGGCGCGCGATGACGCCGGAGCTCGTCCCGATCGAGCACGCCGGCGTGGCTCCGGACGTCGCGGTCCCCGCGCGGCCCGAGGCGTTCACCGCGACCTTCGACCCGGTGCTCGCGCGCGCGCTCGAGCACCTGCGCGGAGCGGTGGGCGAGCAGCGTTGAGCCGCCCGCGGCGTAGACTGGGAGGATGAACTCCGGCTCCGTCGCGCTCACGATCGTCCTTCTCGCCGCCATTCCGCTCGCCCAGGAGTCCGTCCCGGGCGTGCTCGACCCGCGTGCGCCCCTGTTCGAGGCGCCGGACGTCTCTGCGGTCGCGCGCGGCGGGATGCGGGACGTGATCACGCGCTACCGCACGGACGCGCGCACGATCGACCGCTTCTACGACGTCTGGCTGTCCGAGACGCGCCGCGCACGCCGCACCGAGCTCGCGCAGGCCTGGCTGGCCGGCCTCGAGCGTCTCGACTTCGACGCGCTCGGGATCGACGACCGGATCGACTTCCTCTTGTTCCAGAACAAGCTGCGCTACGAGCTGCGCCGGTTCGCGCTGGACGCCGAGCGCTGGGAGGAGAGCCGGCCGCTGCTCCCGTTCGCCGACGAGATCGTCGCGCTGCAGGAGACGCGCCGCCTGCTGCTTCCGATCGATCCGGAGCGCGTGGCGAAGCAGCTCGTCGCGCTCGAGGAGGAGGTCACCGCGGCGCTGGAGCGTCTGCGAGACGAATCCGCCGAGGGCGCGCGGCCCGACGCGATCCTCGCGAACCGCGTGGCCGGCGAGACGCGCGGGTTGCGCTCGGCTCTCGGCGACTGGTTCGACTACTACGACGGCTACGACCCGCTGTTCTCCTGGTGGGTGCGTCAACCCTACGGAGAGCTCGAGCAGGCGCTCGACGCCTACGCGCGCCACCTGCGCGAGGAGGTCGCGGGGATCGACGAGGACGACCAGGACACGATCCTCGGCGACCCGATCGGGAGCGATGCGCTGCGCGTGGAGCTGGAGCGCGAGTGGATCCCGTACACGCCGGAGGAGCTGATCGAGATCGCCGAGGCGGAGTTCGCCTGGTGCGACCGTGAGATGGCGCGCGCCTCGAACGACCTGGGCTTCGGCGACGACTGGCGCGCGGCGCAGGAGCACGTCAAGACGCTCCACGTCGCGCCCGGCGAGCAACCGGCGCTGATCCGCTCCCTGGCGTTCGAGGCGATCGACTTCCTCGAGGAGCGGGACCTCCTGACGATCCCGCCGCTCGCGAAGAACTCCTGGCGCATGGAGATGATGAGCCCGGAGCGCCAGAAGGTGACGCCCTACTTCACCGGCGGGGAGGTGATCCGCGTCTCGTTCCCGACGGCGGACATGGAGCACGCCGACAAGGAGATGAGCATGCGCGGCAACAACGTGCACTTCTCGCGCGCGACGGTGCACCACGAGCTCATCCCCGGTCACCACCTGCAGCAGTTCATGAACGCCCGGCACAAGCCCTGGCGTCGTGAGTTCGGCACGCCGTTCTGGGGCGAGGGCTGGGCGCTCTACTGGGAGATGCTGCTGTGGGACGAGGGCTTCCCGCAGGGGCCGGAGGACCGCGTCGGGATGCTGTTCTGGCGCAAGCATCGCTGCGCGCGGATCCTGTTCTCGCTGCGCTTCCAGCTCGGCGAGTGGTCGCCCGAGGAGTGCATCGACTTCCTGGTCGAGCGCGTGGGACACGAGGTGCGCAACGCGACCGCGGAGGTGCGGCGTTCGGTGCAGGGAGGCTACGGTCCGCTCTACCAGGCGGCCTACATGCTCGGCGGCCTGCAGTTCCGGGCGCTGCACGCGGAGCTCGTACAGTCCGGGGAGACGACGAACCGCGCGCACCACGACGCGATCCTGCGCGAGAACTCGATCCCCGTGGAGCTCCTGCGCGCGAAGCTGACGGGGCAGGAGCTCGCGCGCGACACGCGCAGCACCTGGCGGTTCTATGGCGATCCGAGAGCCCGCTGAGTCCCGGAGGGTCGGGCCGGGCGGTTTTCGCGCCTCGCGCGCAACGGTGGGGCTCCGGACTGGCCTCCTCGTTCGCGCGGCCTCCCGCTCCTGGACTCCACCCACCGTCATGCGCACCCCAGCCTTCGCTTCGATCCCCACGGGCCCGCGCGTCCCGACGGCCGGGAGACGACTCCTCCTGGCCCTCTTCGCGAGTGCTCTCCTCGCGGCCCTGCCCTCCGCGCGGCCGCGCCAGAGCGACTGGGCCACCGTGCTCGCGGGTCCGCCCGTCGAGGACTGGGACGCCTGGAACGTCACCGGAGGGTTCCTGGCCTATGGACGAAGCGAGGAGGGCGGCGATCGCAACGGGGACGGGGACGGCCTCGACGCCGTCCTGCACCTGTGGGACGCGGAGCTCGGCGTGGAGCGGAACCTCGGGCTCGCGATCACGTCCGACCTGCTCGCGACGGACGGGTTCGTGCTCTTCCAGGTGAGCGAGGCGGACCAGGGCGGCGAAGATCTCAACGGAGACCGCGACGCCGAGGACGACGTGCTCGGGATCGTCGAGTGCGCGACCGGGAAGGTCGTGCTGTCCCCGGTCGACGGACTCGCGCCGGTGGCGCTGGCGCGCGACTGGGTCCTGGCGACCGGGAGCCGCGCCAGCGCGTTCTGGAACTGGAGGACCGGGGAGGTCGTCGACCTGGCCGCCCACGTCTTCCCCGATCGTGAGCTGGTCACCAGCGACGACTACGTCGTCTGCCCCGTCTTCGAGCGGTTCCTCGGCGACCAGAACGGCGACGGAGACACGTCGGACTTCAACCTCGCGGTGTTCGACCTGGCGGAGGGGTCGCTCTCGCTCACCGGCTGGACGGTCGAGCGCAATCACGTGCAGAACGGAACGACCCGGATGGTGCTGCGCGGAGAGCAGCTGTGGTTCCTGGCCGACGAGCGCCAGCTCGGAGACCTCAACGGCGATCGGGATCGCGACGACCAGGTCCTGCACCGCATGAACCTGAGGACGCGCGCGGTCGAGAACCTGGGGATCGTCTGTCAGGGGCGCGTCTGGTCGATCTGCGGCAGCTTCGGCTGCACGTTCTCGGTCGGGACGCAGCTGGCCGCTTCCTCCACCTTCCTCGCCTTCGCACGCAGCGAACGGCAGGACGGGCTCGACCACTCCGGCGACGGGGACCGAGACGATCACGTCCTGTTCCTCTTGGACCTCGCGACGGGAGTCGTGACGAACACCGGCGTGCCCGTCTACCTGTTCGCGTTCGTGCGCGAGCGACTGCTGGTCCAGGTGCCCGAGGACGAGTGGGGGAGCGATCGCAACGGCGACGGCGATCTCCGCGACAACGTGCTCGCGA
>CAZDYS010000150.1:0-8548 GCA_964509445.1 uncultured Planctomycetaceae bacterium | reverse complement strand
GTCCTCTCCTCGCCGCGGCCGTCGAGACCGCGGGCAGCGCGCGCACGGTCGCGGGACCGGAACCCGCGCCCGCCGCAGACGCGGCTCCGCTCGCGACGACGAGCCCGAACCTCGTGCTCGAGACGCGCGGAGAGCTGACCGGAGCCCCGCTCGCGGAGACGCAGGTGGAGGTCCTGGCGGACCTCGTCGACGGACGTCGCGAGACCCACGCCGGGGTCACGGACGAGGCCGGGCGTCTCGAGCTCCCGCTGATCGCCGCGGACCTCGACCGCATCGCGGTCCTCGCGCGGAAGGCGGGCTACGGCCGGCTGGACGCCGAGTGGGACCGCAGCGGCGCGGTCTTCGAATCCGGTCGGCCGCTCCCGATCCCGCTCGTGCCGGCGCGCCGGATCGGCGGCCGCGTCGTGGACGAGGACGGTCGGCCCGTCGAGGGTGCGCGGGTCCATCTCGTCGGGAGCCTCCTGTCGAACGGAGAGCTGTGGGGCCGATCCCACCGCGAGCTCACCGCCGTCACGGACGCGGAGGGACGCTGGTCCCTCGCCGACGCGCCGGACGCGGGCATGCGCGCGCTCGTGCGCGTCATGCACCGCGACTACGTCCCCCAGCTGACCTACGACCTCGCGAGCTCTCCCGCGCTGGACGCCCTGCGCGACGGCGAGGGAACCCTCGTGCTCGAGCGCGGGCGCGCGCTCGAGCTCACCGTCCGTCGACGCGACGGCGCGCCGCTCGAAGGGCTGGAGCTCGAGCTCCTCGACGCCCAGGACCCCCCGCGATTCGCTTCCCGCCTCCCGCTGACGGAGGCGGAGCGCGCGAGCGGGGTGCTGCGCTTCACGCCACCGCTCGAGGGCCCGTTCCTGCTGCGCCTCCGCACGCCGAACGCGTTCCCCTACGTGCGCAGGCTCACGGCCCCGCTCCCCGAGCGCATGCAGGTCGTGCTCCCGCGGAGCGAGGAGCGCACGCTGCGCTTCGTGGACGCCGAGGGTCGCCCGGTGGTGGACGCCGTCGTGCGCGGCCTGGGGCAACTGTGGTCCGAGGGTCTCGCGACCGATGCGGAGGGTGCGGTCACCCTGCCCTACCAGCTCCGCCGCACGCCGCCCTGGTTCCAGGTGCGGCGCGGCGGCGTCATGGGCTCGGTCCACGGGCAGCTCGACCCGACGACCGGTGAGGTCCGCCTCCCGACGCCCCGCAGCGTGCGCCTGCGCCTCGTGGACGAGGCGCCCCCGGGAAGGAAGGCGACGACCGGGGGCGGGATCGTGCGGGTGCGGACCGAGGCGGGTCGCCTGCTCGGACGGCGACGCGTGCGCCTCGACGAGGAGTCGCTCCTGCGCTTCCACCTGCTGCCCGGGGAAGAGGGAGCCGGCGTTCGCGTCGAGGTCCAGGTCGACGGCTACGAGAGCGCGCTCTCTCCCGAGCTCCTCCCAGGGACGGAGCCGCTCGAGCTGAAGCTCGCCCTGCGCCCCGCCTCCGTCCTGACGATCACGGTCACGGACGGCACGCGTCCGGTCGGCTTCCTGGAGAGCCTGCGCACGGCCCCTGGCGGCACCGGCGCCGGGACGCGCGCGCGCCTCGAGAACGGCTCCCTGTCGCCGGCAGCGGGTGCGGAGAAGGTCTCGCGCGCCTCGGGACGCGACGTCGTCCTCGAGCGCTCCTCCGCGGAGGCCGTCTTCGTCGTGAGCTGTCGCGAAGGCTGTGCGTTCGTGTCCGAGCGCGAGCTGGTCGACGGCGCGGCGGTCGCCGTGTCTCCCTGGAGCTGCGTCGAGGGCTTCGCCGCGCGACGGGCGCGGGTGGAGCTCTTCGGGACGCGCGGCGACGGCGCGGTCGAGGTGCACAACACGACCCGCGCGGACTTCGACGGCGGCTTCCACTTCTGCCGCGTGCCCGCGGGCGAGCTGGAGCTGCGCGTGGACGGCGTCCCGCGTGCGACGCTCCAGGTCGCGCCCGGCGCGACCGAGCGCGTCGTGTACTAGTTCACCAGCAGCACGCGCAGCCAGTTCGCGCGGTCTCCGCGGAAGTCGTCCACCGGATCGACTTCGAGCGTCAGCTCGCGCTTGCCCGCCAGCTCCAGGGCAGGCACGGCCTGGGGCGTGTCGCCGCCTCGCAGCACGCCGCTCTCCCAGGCGATCTCGCCGTCGAGCCGGACGCGGAAGAGCACCGACCCGCGCGCCTCGGCCGGGTGCAGCAGCGACGAGTCGTCGATCCCCACGGAGGCGCGCAGGAACGCGTAGTCCCCCTCCAGGGCCCAGGTCACGCTCGTCGGCGCGTGCATGCCGATGCCGCGCCGGTAGGTGCGCCCGCCCGAGCGCAGCGGCGCACCGGTCACGCAGGCGTCGAGCGCGTGGTTCCACACCATGCCGAACTCGTCGCCGAAGGGAGCGCCACGCCCGACCTCGACGCCCTTCGGGAGCGCCGAGAGGTAGGTCAGCGAGCCGTCGTCGACGAACAGCTCCTGCACGACGGACCAGGGCAATCGCGTGCGCGTGCCGGCGATCTCGAGCAGGCACCCCTCGGGCGCGAGCTCCGCCAGCCCGCCCTGGAGTCGGCTGCCGTCCACCAGGTCGACCGCGACCGGCAGCGCCGCCTCCTCGGCGTCGCGCAGGTCCTCCTCGAAGACCTCGACGAACAGCTCGGCCACCTCGCTCCAGGCGAAGGAGCGCGAGCCGAGCGCGTTCGCGTCGAAGCGGATCCCGTCGGCCTCGAAGGACTCCACGGCGCCGTCGATCGGGTCCACGTCGCGGCCGGTCCAGCGCACGAGCCGGTCTCCCTCGACCGGCGCCTCCATGCGCGCCGTGGCGCGGTCCTTCGGGATCCGGTCCGGGAACGCGACCCGCCGGATCCAGGCGATGTCGACGGAGAGCTCGATCCCCGCCAAGAGCTCGAGCCGCAGGGCCTCGCCGGTGCCGCCGCGGGCCGCACCGTGCAGCTGGCCCCCGCGCGCGAGGTCGATCGTGATCCGGTCGCCCTCGGGAGCGACGAGCTCCTCCCGGCGGCGCTCGAAGCCGACCGGGCGCAGGATCCAGGCGCCCTTCTCGCGCGGGTCGCTCCAGGTGACCTCTCCGAACCCGACGCGCGTGACCTCGCCGGCCTTGGTCTCGAGCTCGAGCCCCGGCTCCTCGGCCGGGCGCTGCGCGGGGATCGGGGACGGGAGGAGGAGGGGCAGGAGCGCGAGGAGCATGGGGCGCATCCTAGCCCCTGGGTGCCACCGACTCCCGGCCCCGCGGTCCGGGAAGCGGCCGGGCCGCCCCTCCCTGCCAGACTGACAGCAGCCCGCGGAGCGGGTTCGCGGCGCTGTCAGAAAGGCAGCGCCCCGACCGCGACCGGGCCCGAGAGCCCGTCCTGACGGGCCGATCCGGGGACTCGAGCACGTTCGGCACCCTTCTTGCCTGGGGCGTGCCTCGCACGGCACCCGCGCGCGCCGGACCCCCGAGACCGGGGAGCGCGCCGCCCGGTGCACGGCCACCCCCAACCACAAGGAACGAAAGTACACGCGATGGCCAAGCAGATGGTTTTCCAGTCCGACGCCCGCGATCGGATCCAGAGCGGCGTCCACAAACTGGCGAAGGCGGTCACCAGCACCCTCGGCCCGCGCGGCCGCAACGCGGTGCTCGACAAGGGCTGGGGCGCTCCCACGATCACGAAGGACGGCGTGACCGTCGCCGAGGAGGTCGAGCTCTCCGACCCCTACGAGCAGATGGGCGCCTCCCTCGTCAAAGAGGTGGCCAGCAAGACGAGCGACAAGGCCGGAGACGGGACCACCACCGCGACGCTCCTGACGGACGCGGTGTTCACCCAGGGCCTGCGCGCCATCGCCGCCGGCGTCTCCCCCGCCAAGCTGTCCCAGGCGCTGCGCGCCGGCACGACGGCCGTGACCCAGGCGCTCGACAAGGCCTCCAAGCCGGTCAAGGAGAACGCGGAGATCCGCCAGGTGGCCACGATCTCGGCCAACAACAACCCGACCATCGGCAAGCTCATCGCCGACGCGATGAACAAGGTCGGCCGCGACGGCGTGATCACCGTCGAGGAAGGCAAGTCGCTCGAGACGAACATCGACCTGGTCGAGGGCATGCAGTTCGACCGCGGGTTCCTGTCGGCCCACTTCGTGACGAACCCGGACGAGATGGAGTGCGTGCTCGAGCGCCCCTACGTCCTGCTCCACGAGGGCAAGATCTCGAACGTGCAGAAGCTCCTGCCGCTGCTCGAGGCGGTCAAGGGCTCCAAGCGTCCGCTCCTCATCATCGCCGAGGACGTCGAGTCCGAGGCGCTGGCCACCCTGGTCGTGAACCGCGTGCGCGGCATCGTCCAGTGCTGCGCGGTCAAGGCCCCGGGCTACGGCGAGCGCCGGAAGGCGATGCTGGAGGACCTCGCGGTCCTCACCGGCGGCAAGGCGGTCATGAAGGACCTGGGCGTCGAGCTCGACGAGCTCAAGCTCGCGGACCTGGGCACGGCCAAGAAGATCACCATCTCCAGCGACGCGACGACCGTCCTCGGCGGCGCCGGCAAGCAGGACGCGGTGCTCGCGCGCAGTGAGCAGATCCGCGCCGAGGTCGCCGGCACGACGTCGGACTACGACCGCGAGAAGCTCCAGGAGCGCCTGGCCAAGCTGACCGGCGGCATCGCCCAGATCAACGTGGGCGGCGCCACCGACACGGAGGTCAAGGAGCGCAAGGCGCTGATCGAGGACGCGCTGCACGCCACGCGCGCCGCGATCGAGGACGGCATCCTGCCCGGCGGCGGCTACGCGCTGCTCCGCGCCCGGGACGTGCTCAAGAAGCTGAAGACCGGGACGGACGACGAGTTCGACATGGGTCTGGACGTGCTCTCGGAGGCGATCACGCGGCCCGCGAAGGCGATCGCGAACAACGCCGGCTTCGACGGGGACGTCGTCGTCTTCCGCGCCCTGCGCGAGAAGAACAAGAACTTCGGCTTCGACAGCCTCAAGGGCGAGCACTGCGACATGCTCGCGGCCGGCATCGTCGATCCGGCGAAGGTGACCAAGGCCGCGCTGCAGAACGCGGTCAGCGTCGCCCAGCTCCTCCTGTCCACGGACGCGATGATCGCGAACAAGCCCGAGCCCAAGTCCGCCGCCGGCCCCGAGGGGATGGAAGGCATGGACGGAATGGGCGGCATGGGTGACATGGGCATGGGTGGCATGGGCGGAATGGGAGGCATGGGCGGCATGGGCGGCATGGGAGGAATGGACTTCTAGAGCCCCGACCGACCCCGACACTCCCCCACACGACCGAACAACGAACAACCAAGAGAACGAATCGATGGCCAAGCAAATGATGTTCGACGATGACGCCCGCCAGAAGGTGCGCAGCGGCATCGCCAAGCTCGCCAAGACCGTGAAGGTCACCCTCGGCCCGGGCGGCCGGAACGTGATCCTCCAGAAGTCCTTCGGCGCCCCCGCGGTCACCAAGGACGGCGTGTCCGTCTCCAAGGAGATCGACCTCGAGGACCCCTTCGAGAACATGGGCGCCAAGCTCGTGAACGAGGTCGCCAAGAAGACGAACGACGTGGCCGGTGACGGCACGACGACGGCGACGATCCTCGCCTCGGCGATCTTCGACGAGGGCCTCAAGTACCTGGCGACCGGGGTGAACCCGGTCCAGCTGCGCGACGGGATCGACAAGGCCGTTCGCGCGGCCGTGGACAACATCGCGGAGCAGTCCCGCAAGACGCGCTCGAAGGAAGAGCGCGCTCACGTGGCGACGATCTCGGCGAACAACGACGCCGAGGTCGGCAACCTGATCGCCGACGCCTTCGACAAGGTCGGCGACGACGGCTCGATCACGATCGAGGAGGGCTCCGGCCGCGAGACCGCGCTCACCGTGGTCGAGGGCATGGAGTTCGACAAGGGCTACCTGTCGCCCTACTTCGCGACGAACCCGGCCAAGCTCACGGCCGAGCTCGAGAACTGCGCGATCCTCATCCACGAGAAGAAGATCACCAGCGCGCGTGACCTCATCCCCGTCCTGGAGCAGACCGCCCAGACCGGCAAGCCGCTCCTGATCGTAGCCGAGGACATCGAGGGCGAGGCGCTGGCCACGCTCGTGATCAACCGGCTGCGCGGCATCCTGAACGTCTGCGCCGTCAAGGCGCCGGGCTTCGGCGAGCGTCGCAAGGCCTACCTCGGCGACCTGGCCGTCCTCACCGGCGGCATCGCGATCACCGAGGAGCTCGGCCTCTCGCTCGACAACGTCAGCCTCTCCCAGCTGGGCTCCGCCAAGCGCGTCGTGGTCACGAAGGACGCGACGACGATCGTGAGCGGTGCCGGCGCGAAGAAGAACGTCGACGCTCGCGTGAAGCAGATCCGCGCGCAGATCGAGAAGACGAAGTCGGACTACGACCGCGAGAAGCTCGAGGAGC
Organism: uncultured Planctomycetaceae bacterium; assembly: GCA_964509445.1. GTDB lineage: Bacteria > Planctomycetota > UBA1135 > UBA1135 > CAZDYS01. Next base: position 2,182 of record CAZDYS010000150.1, on the reverse strand, counting down.
GCCTCGCGAAGCTGACCGGCGGCGTCGCCGTCATCGAGGTCGGTGGCGACACCGAGGCCGAGATGAAGGCCAAGAAGGACCTGGTCGACGACGCGCTCAACGCGACGCGTGCCGCGATCGAGGAAGGCGTCGTCCCCGGCGGCTCGGTCGCGCTGCTCAAGGCCGTCGAGGCCGCGAGCCAGGCCAAGGTGAAGGGCGACGAGCGCTTCGGTCGCGAGATCATCGTCAAGGCTCTCGAGGCTCCGATGCGCCAGCTGGCGGAGAACGCCGGCGAGAACGGCTCCGTCGTCGTCGAGACGGTGCGCGAGAAGGGCAAGAACTACGGGTTCAACGCTCTCGAGCACACCTACGTCGACATGTTCAAAGCGGGCGTCATCGACCCCGCGAAGGTCGTCCGCTCGGCGCTGCAGAACGCGGCCTCGATCGCCGGCCTGCTGCTGACCACGGACTCGATGGTCACCGACCTGAAGGAAGACAACCAGGTCGGCGGCAGCATCGCCTGAGGCAACGACTTCCCTCGCCGCCGCGAGGGAGGCAGCCTCCCCCGCGGCGGAGTCGGACATCCGACTCCGCCGCTCGCATTCCGATAGAGACCCGAGAACCGCATGAGCGAGAAGCGCGACTACTACGAAGTCCTGGGCGTCGAACGCGGAGCGTCGGCGGACGAGATCAAGCGCGCTTATCGCAAGCTCGCTCTCAAGTTCCACCCGGACCAGAACCAGGACAACCCGGACGCCGAGAAGCACTTCAAGGAGGCGGCCGAGGCCTACGACGTCCTCGGCGACGCCGACAAGCGCCAGAAGTACGACCAGTTCGGGCACGCGGCGTTCTCCCAGGGCGGCATGGGCGGAGGCGGCGGCTTCACGAACGTCGAGGACATCTTCGAGGCCTTCGGAGACATCTTCGGCGGCGGGGGCGGCGGCATCTTCGGCGACCTCTTCGGAGGCGGCGGCCGGCGCCAGCGTCGCGGCGGTCCGCGCGCGGGGCGCGACCTCCGGATCGTGCTCGACCTCACGCTCGAGGAGATCGACGAGGGCGTCCAGAAGACCATCGCGATCAAGCGTCAGGAGAGCTGCGAGACCTGCAAGGGCAGCGGCGCCAAGCCCGGGACCTCTCCGGTCTCGTGCCAGACCTGCGCCGGTCGCGGACAGGTCCACCGCAGCCAGGGCTTCTTCACCATGGCCACGACCTGCCCCCAGTGCCGCGGGGCGGGGAAGGTGATCGAGTCGCCCTGCCTCGACTGTCGCGGCAGCGGTCGCACCGGCGTGAAGAGCGACATCGAGATCAACGTCCCGGCCGGGGTCGAGGACGGCATGCGCATCCGCCTGAGCGGTCAGGGCGACGCCGGCGACCCGGGCGGGCCGCGCGGCGACCTCTACGTGATCGTGCGCGAGCGCGAGCACAAGGTCTTCCAGCGCTCGGGTCCGGACCTCATCACCGAGGTGCCGTGCTCGTTCGCGCAGCTCGCGCTGGGCGACAAGGTCGAGATCCCCACCCTGCGCGGCCGCGTCGACATGTCGATCCCGGCGGGCACGCAGACGGGCAAGGTGTTCCGCCTGCGCGGACAAGGGCTACCGGTCCTCGAGCGCTCCGGTCGCGGCGACCAGCTCGTGCGCGTGTTCGTCGAGACGCCCAAGAAGCTCACCGATCGCCAGAAGGAACTGCTCCGCGAGTTCGCGGAGATCGAGTCCGAGCAGTCGGGCTCGCGATCGTTCTTCGAGAAGATCGCCGACTACTTCAGCTGAACCCACCGCCATGGCACGCAAGACGAAGAAGCGCAAGGACGACGAGGCCGCCGAAGAGCTGGCGCGCTCCGAGGAGCGCGTCGCGGAGCTCGAGGTGCGCTGCGCCGAGCTCGAGGCCCAGGCCCTGCGGGCGCAGGCCGACTACAAGAACCTCCGCCGTCGCTCGCTGACGGACGTCGAGGGCGAGACGAAGCGCCAGATGCAGCCGCTGCTCGAGGAGCTGCTGCTGACGCTCGACTTCCTCGACATGGCCCTGAAGTCTCCCGCCACGAACGAGGAGACGAAGAACCTGGTGCTCGGCATCCAGATGACGAGGACCAAGTTCGTCCAGGCACTCGAGTCCGTCCAGGTCCAGGAGGTCGACACCTCCGGGACCTTCGACCCGGCGCTGCACGACGCCAGCGCGACGCGCGACGAGGAGGGCGCCGAGCCCGGCG
>CAZDYS010000149.1:0-8577 GCA_964509445.1 uncultured Planctomycetaceae bacterium | reverse complement strand
GCATGCCGAGGAAGACCTGGCCCTCGGCGTCCAGGCCGGAGCCGAGGTCCTTCGCGGCCGCCATGCGCTCGAGGAGCTCGTCCGGCAGCCGGTCGTCCGTGCGGTAGTGGCGTGCGAAGCGTCCGAGCACGGCCGGGTCCCAGACCCAGTTCTCGAACATCTGGGACGGAGCCTCCACGAAGTCGCGCGCCACGTTCGTGCCGCTGAGGGACGCGAGCGGGGCCTCCGAGAGCAGGCTGTGGAGGCAGTGCCCGAACTCGTGGAAGAAGGTCACCACCTCCGCGTGTTCCAGCAGCGACGGACGACGTGCCGTCGGTCTCGGGAAGTTGCAGACCAGCGCGACGCGCGGACGCGTCACGCGGCCGTCGGACCACTCCTTGCGCAGGACGAGGGGGAACTGCGCGGCGTGTCCGTACTTGCCCGGGCGCGGGAACAGGTCGAGGTAGAACGTCCCCAGGAGCTCGCGGCTCTCGTCGTCCCAGACCTCGAAGATGCGCACGTCCTCGTGCCACAGGTGGCGCTCCGGGGTCGGCCGACGCTTCGCCTCTTCGGTGATCTCCCGATAGGTGAGTCCGTAGAGGTCCTGGGTGATCGCGAACAGACCGTCCTGCACTCCCTCGAGCGGGAAGTACTCGACCACCTCTCGCGTGTCGACCGCGTAGCGCTCGCGCAGGAGCCAGCTCTTGTAGTAGCGAACGTCCCAGGCCTCGAGCTCCGCGCCGGGGTCCTGGGTGTCGATCCGCTTGGCCTCACGCAGCTCGTCGAGGTCCTGCTGCGCCTTGCGTCGGAGCTTCGGGACCAGCTCGGCGTAGAAGGCGCGGACCGCGTCCGCACTGCCGGCCATCCGGACCTCGGTCTCGTAGTCCGCTGCGTGTGCGTAGCCGAGCAGCGTGGCCTTGCGATGCCGCAGCTCGAGGATGCGCTCGAGCACGTCGACGTTCTCCGCGGCGCGGCGACCGACCACCCGCGCCATGCGCTCCCGGGTCGTCGGAACGGAGCAGTAGGTCATCACCTGGCGGATGCCCGGGTCCTTGGCGGGTACCAGCAGCGCGTCTCCATCGCGTTCCAGTCCGTCGATCCAGTCCGCCGCACAGCCCTCGAGCTCCGCCCGCGTCGCGCGCAGGGCACTTCGATCGTCGGCGATGTTGCGGCGAAACAGGACGCCGAGCTCGCCCAGCTCCTGGTCGATCTCCGCGAGGCGGGCCCGATCCGCGGCGTCCAGGTCCATCCCCTCGCGCCGGAAGTCGCGCAGCGTCACGTCGAGCAGCCGCTGCTCGCCCTCGTCCAGGAGCGGCGAGGTCGCGCTCCACTCCGAGAGCGAGCGATACAGGCCCTCGTGGCGCGCCAGCCGGAGGAACCAGTCGCCCACGCGCTGCTCCGCCTCCCGTCCGGACGCGCGATCGTTCTCCTCGGTCGCGACGTTCGAGAGGAACGACGCCATGCGGGTGCGCTCGAAGACCTCGGCGATCGTGTCGTCGATCGCCTCGACCGTGTTCGAGAACGTCCGGAGCTCGAGCGGCAGAGCGGCGATCGCATCGAGCTTCGCGTCCGCTCGACGGATCGTGGCCTCGACGAGCTCGGTCCGCGTCGGCGCCGGCGGCGGGGCACTCGCGCAAGCGGCGAGCAGTCCCGTCAGAGCGACGGTCGGCCAGAGGCGTCCGCGAGGAACCAAGAGCTCCTCAGGCGTCCGGCTTCAGGCGCAGGACGACCGAGTTGATGCAGTAGCGCATGCCGGTCGGGCGCGGACCGTCGGGGAACACGTGTCCGAGATGCGCCTCGCAGGTGGCGCAGCGCACCTCGACGCGCCGCATCCCGTGGGAGAGGTCCTCGTGTTCGGTGACCGTCGTGAGGTCCTTCGGCTCGACGAAGCTCGGCCAGCCGCAGCCCGAGTGGAACTTCGACTCGGAGCGGAAGAGCTCCGCGTCACAGCAGATGCAGTGGTAGGTGCCCGCCGTCTCCGTGTCGGTGTACTCGCCGGTGAACGGACGCTCGGTGCCGGCCTGACGCGCGACGCGATAGGCCTCCGGCGAGAGCTGCTCCCGCCACTCGGCGTCCGACTTCTGGACCTTGTCCTCGCTCATGGAAGAGAGAGTAGCACCGGCGCGGGGCGCTCGGTCACTCTCCGCCGAGGACGGTGAGCGTGGCGGAGCCCTCTCCCTCGCGTTCGATGCGCACGATGCGGTCCACGGCGAGGTCCTCGAAGCGATCCCGGTGCCCGTCCGGCCACAGGACCTCGAGGGACTCGACGCGCTCGTTCGTGCCGAGGCCGAACTGCTGACGCGGGTCGGAGCTCGACAGGAAGCCGCCGCCGGCACCGATCAGGCGCATCTGCCGTTGGCCATCCGCCACCAGGCTCAGACGCGCGCCGACCGCGTAGCGGTTGCCGCCACGAGGTCCGCGCAGGTCGACCCGCAGCCAGTGTCCGTTCGGGCTGCGGTTCTCCAGCAGGCGCGGGGTCCCGTCGATGTTGCCGATCAGCGCGTCGAGGTCCCCGTCGCCGTCGACGTCCCCGATCGCCAGTCCGCGGCTCGCTTCCTTCGGCTCGAGTCCCGGACCGCCGGAGCCGGGCGGCTCCACCAGCGCGCCGTCCGTCAGCGTGAACAACAGGTTGCGCTGCAGGTAGCTCGTCCCGAGGTTGAGCAGGTCGACCTGCGGATAGACGTGTCCGTGGCAGGCGAGCAGCTCGAGCCCGCCGTCGCTGTCGAAGTCCGCGAACTCACAGCCCCAGCCACTCAGCGACCAGGTCACGTTGTTCAGTCGCATGCGCGAGGTCGAGTCCCGGAAGGTGCCCGACTTGTGGCCGCGGTACAGCGTGGAGTAGTCCTCCACGAAGTTGGTGACGTACACGTCCGCCACGAGGTCGTTGTCGAAGTCCCCGACGCAGGCGCCCATGCCGCCCTGGGGCATCCCGCCCAGCGACACCGCGAGCCCGAGCTCGAGCGCCTGGTTCGAGAAGCCCTGGCCCTCGTCGTTGTGCCACAGGAGGTTCTCGTTCAGGTCGTTCGCGACGTAGACGTCGACCCAGCCGTCGCCGTCCGCGTCGAAGGCGAGCGTCTGGAAGCCGTAGTTCTCGGACTCGACGCCGACGCCGAGCTCCTCGGACCGGTTCGTGAACGTCCCGTCTCCGTTGTTCACGAAGAACGCGTCGCGCTCCGGCGGCATCCCCTGCGGTCCGAACATGACGGCCTGTTCGGTGTAGACCTCGTCCTCTCCGCCCTGCATCGAGGGCTGGAGGGTTCCGAGCGGCCGCTCGGTCAGCATGACCTCCTCGTCGAACACGATGTAGTTCGCGACGTAGAGGTCCAGGTCGCCGTCCTTGTCGAAGTCGAAGAAGCTCGCGCCCGTGCTCCAGCGATCGTCTCCGACGCCGGCGCGCTCGGTCACGTCCTCGAACGTCCCGTCGCCGCGGTTGAGGTACAGCCGGTTCGGTCCGTAGTTCGTGAGGTAGAGGTCGAGCCAGTCGTCCCCGTTCACGTCCGCGACGATCACGCCGTTGGTCCACAGCTCGTCGCCCAGGCCCGCGCGCTCGGTCGCGTCGGTGAACGTGCCGGTGCCGTCGTTGAGATAGAACGCGTCGCGCGGCTCCTCCCCGGGCTCGAGTCCCTCGAGCATGCCGCCGTTCGTGAGGTACGCGTCGAGATCGCCGTCGAGGTCCGCGTCGAACAGCGCGACGCCGCCACCGACCGTCTCGACGATCATGAGCTTCTCGGCCGTCCCGTTGACCTGCTCGAAGCCGGCCAGGCCGGCCGCCTCGGTGACGTCGTGGAACGCGAAGCGCAGCGCCTCGGCTGCGGTCCCGTTCGAGCTCGACGCAGGTCCGCCCGCGCCGGGGTCGCCGGTAGACGGGGTCTCCGCTCCGCCGCCGCAGGACGAAAGGAGCAGTGCGGTGGCGAGCCAGAGCGTCGATCGCTTCATTCGTCTCCCCCGGCCGGAACGGGTTCGACGAATCGCCCGCTGCGCGGCGGATCGGCCGGAGCGCTCACGAGGAGCTCCGCCAGACGTTGCGCTCGTTCGTTGTCCGGTTCGCGTCGCAGCACGCGACGCACCACGGGAGTGGCCTGCTGGACCAGGTGCCCGCGCAGCAGCGTCTCCGCGAGCACGACCTGCGCTCCGTTGTCGCGCACGTCGTCGGCCGCGGCGCGCTGAGCGGCGCTCAGCTCCTTGCCGTAGGCGGTCCACTTGCGGAAGGCCTCCACCGCTTGCTTGGCGCCGTCCGCGTCACCGGAGGTGCGCAGCGCGGTCGCGAGGCTCGTGTAGACCGCCGGGACCGACCAGTTCAGCTCCAGGGAGCGTCGGTAGGCGGCGAGCGCGTCCTCCACGCGCTCGAGCTCGTCGAACAGCTGTCCGCTCTCGAACCACACCTCGTGGTCCGTCGGCGCGACAGTGCGCGCGCGTTCGAGCGCCTGGTTCGCCTCGTCGGAGCGGCCCAGGTCACGCAGGACCGTGCCGAGCCGCTTCCACCCGTGGGCGAGCGTGTCGTCGCGTCCGAGGGCCATCCGGTAGGCGTCGACGGCCTCCTCGCGCAGGCCCGCGAGCTCGAGCGCCTCCCCGAGCTTGAGCGGCGCCTCCACGTCCTCCGGCAGCAGCTCGCTGGCGACGGTGAGCGCCTCGGCGGCGCGGGCGAGCATCTCGCGGTCGCGCGTCGGCGAGCCGACGACCACGCGCGAGAGCAGGATCAGCACGCGTCCGAGTCCGAGCTGGGCGCCGGCCAGGCCCGGGTCGAGCTCCACGGCTCGCTCGAAGGCGCGCGCGGCGTCGGAGGCGCGACCCTCCTTGAGCGCCACGCGTCCCTCCTTCCACGCGTCGCGGGCGGCGGGATCGTCGGTCGCCTGGACGGCGCGCGGCGCGGGGTCGCTGGCCGGCGCCGGATCCGAGGTTCCACCGGAGGAGGAGGCCGGGGTGCCGGGCGCCTCCTGGCAGGCCAGGACCGCGGTCAGGCCGAAGAGCAGCGCGGCGGAGCGGGTCGATCGGGGCTTCGGAGGGGGCATCGAGGGTCCTGGAGCCGGGTCATGCTCAAGCGGGTGCGACGACCCGTCAAGGCGTGCCGTCTGTTTCGACCGGAAGCCCGTCGTGGCTGGACGGAGGCCTCGGGCGCGTCGTGCGCGCGCGGTCGACGGGGCCTACGTCGCGCCGCCGGCGAGAGAGGGCCGCAACCCCGCAAAACTGCGCCGGCCGTCGCGGCGGTCGTCGGAAAGGGCTTCCGACACGCGCGCGCGCCTCAGCCCAGGATCTCGTCGTCCGCGTGGGTTCCGAGCAGGGCCGCCATCCGTTCCGTGATCGCGAGCATGTCCGCTTCCTCCCGCGCGACGCCGTAGGCGGTCTTCGGGAAGTCGAGCGGCATCTGCTGGCGCCAGATGTCCTCGTGGCGGTCCGGAGGGAAGATCTTCGCCGGATCGCCGACGGCCACCCAGCCGATCGGAACCGTCTCGCCGCGCGTCAGTCGAGAGCGGAGGTGGACCACCCCGTGGACGCGGACCTCGCTCTCGCGCTCCAGGTGCGCGCCGTGGAACACCGCCGCGGAGGTCGCGACGAAGACCGCATCCTCGAGCGTGCAGCCGACGAGATGTGCGTGCGGCCCGATCAGGCAGTGGCGACCGACCCGGGTGGAGTGGCGCGCGGTGCTGCGCACGACCGCGTTCTCGAGCACGATGCAGCGCTCACCGAGCTCGATCGAGCCGCCCTCCGCGATGACCGTCGCTCCGTGGGCGACGCGCGCGTCGGGTCCCAGCTTCACCGCGCCGCACACGGTCGCGCTCGGGGCCACCCAGGCGCTGGGGTGGATCTCCGGTGCCTGGCCTTGGTGGGAGAGGATCATCGGACCCTCAGCCTACCGGCTCGGACGCGATCGCGGGTTGCGCGTCCGCCGGACTGCGCGGCGCCGTCCCGAGGTCGTCGTGCCTCGGGGCGGACGCCGGCGCGGAGGTCCGAGCTACTTCTTGCGGCGGTAGCGGATCTCCATCGTCTTCATCTCTTCGCCGTCGGTGACGTTGAACATCTCGAGCTTGTGGAAGTCCTGGCTCTCGATCGTCAGCACCTCGCGCTGGTCGACCCATTGCTCCATCATCGGGTCGTACATCGTGCGCTCGAAGGTGATCTTCGAGCCGTCCCGCACGCCGGCCGAGGTCGGCATCATGCCGGTGCTCATGGTGTCCATCCAGGTACCCTGGAAGGTCTGCGTGGCGTTGTCGAAGCCGGACATGGAGATGCCCTGGAACGGGCGGCCCATGAACTCTCCGTCGTAGTCGCCGCGCACGTAGCGACCGTCCATGATCCAGCTGTTCACCATCGTGCCGGAGGCGCTCTCCGGCGGCGCGCCGGGAGCCATGTAGATGTCGAGCTCGGCGTCGAAGGTTCCGATGGTCATGCCGAGGAACGCGTGCTGCTCGCCGGGCGTGGCGAGCTCTTCGAGCATCGCGAACATCTGGTCCGGGCTCATCTCCGGCGGCGCCTCGGGCGTCTCGGGAGCGGACTGACAAGCGGCGAACAGAGCGAGCGTTGCGAGCTTCAGGGAGGTCTTCATGACGGAAGTCGGGGTGGAGGGAATCGTTCGGGGGGGGAATGCTACGCGTTCTACCGGGCCCGCGCCCCTCCGGCTTGGAAGATCGCGCCACGCGATCTCTCCGCGAAGAAGGCGCTGCGCCGCTATTCTGCGGCGATGAGCCGTCTGTCGATCGTCTGTCTCCTCCTCCTCCCGCTGGTCTCCTGCCGCGCGCCGCAGGAGACGCCTCGTGGTCCGCGAACGGCGGCCGAGAGCAGCGCGGGACAGCGCACCTCGACCACCGCCGAGGTCGACGCGTTCCTGCAAGAGCTCGCGACGCTGCGGCGCTCCGATCGGCTGCGGACCTTCGAGCTCGGGCGCACGAACGAGGGACGGGCCCTGCGAGCGGTCGCGGTCGGGAGTCCTCCGCCCGAGGAACTGACCACCGAGGCGGCCGGGGATCGCCTGCGCGTGTTCGTCAACGGGAACATCCACGGTGGGGAAGTCGAGGGGAAGGAGGCGTCGCTCCAGCTCCTGCGCGCGTTCGCCGATGGCCGTCACGCCGACCTCCTCGACCGACTCGTGATCGTGTTCCTGCCGGTCTACAACGCCGACGGCAACGACCGGATCGATCGCGCGAACCGCGTGACGCAGAACGGTCCCGACGGAGGAGTCGGAGAACGAGCGAACGCGCAGAGGCTCGACCTCAACCGCGACTTCGTGAAGGTCGAGTCTCCCGAGTGTGCCGCCTTGATGCGCGTGTTCCGCACGTTCGATCCGCACGTCTTCATGGACCTGCACACGACGAACGGCACGTACCACGGCTATCACCTGACCTACTCTCCTTCCCTGTCGACGAACGTCGACACGGCGATCGACGCGTTCGCGCGAGCGAGCTGGATCCACACGATCCGGGCGGAGCTCGAGGAGCGTCACGGCTTCCGTGCGTTCGACTACGGGAACGCGTCCCGTGGGGACGAGCCGGTCTGGGCGACCTACGACCACCGGCCCCGCTTCGGCACGAACTACTACGGGTTGCGCAACCGGTTCTCGCTCCTCTCGGAGGCCTACAGCTACCTTCCGTTCGAACAGCGCATCGACGTCACCCGCGCGTTCGTGCTCGAGACGCTGCGTGCGACGCACGCGATGGCGGACGCGATCCAGCGGCTGTGCACCCAGGCGGACGAACGGGTCCTGGCGGGGGACGTGCGCTTCGCCTGGGACACCTCGCTGGCGCCCGCGCGCGACGGCGAGATCCTGATGGGGGCGATCGACGAGGTGGAGCTCGAGGGGCTCGGCACGCGTCGCGTCGCGCGCCCGGAGTTCCGGGTGGTCCCGATGGGCATCCAGGACCGCTTCGTGTCCAACGCGTCGACGCCGCTGCCGCAGGCCTGGGTCGTACGGTCGGCGCCGGCTGCGCTGGTCGAGCTGCTCGATCATCACGGCCTCGCCTACGAGCGCCTCGAAGCGACGCGCACCGTGTCGGCGCAGCGGTTCACGCTGACCTCCGTCGAGACCGCGTCCCGTCCGTTCCAGGGGCATCACAACGTGCGTCTGACCGGTGGCTGGGCCCCGGCCCAGGAGGTCGACCTGCCGCCGGGGTCGCTGCTCGTGGACGGCCGTCAGCGGCTCGCGCGCGTGGCCGCGCAGCTGCTCGAGCCCCTGAGCGAGGACTCCGCCTTCACCTGGAACCTGTTCGACGCGGCGCTCGACGCCGAGGGAGGGCAGGTCTTTCCGGTCCTGAGGCTCTCCGAGGCGCCTGCGCGAGAATCTCGCTAGAGCGGCCGGAACCGTCCGCGGGGCGCGCGGTTTCGTGCGCCATGAAAGCCAAGTCACTGCTCCTCGGCGTCTGCCTCACCCTGTCCCTCGGATCCCTGGCCCAGGCGCAGCGACGCGCCGGAGAGGCTCCTTCCCCCCGCCGCGCCGCCGACCGTCCGGTCGAGGCGCAGGAAGAGGAGGAAGCGCAGGAGGACGATCGTCTGCGGCCCGCACGCGGCCAGCGTGGAGCCCCGGGGAAAGGGCGCGCGGGTCGGCGCGGCCCCCAGGGCAACGGCCCCGGCCTGCGCAAACGGAGCGTCCCCCGGCCGAAGAACAGCGCT
>CAZDYS010000148.1:0-8616 GCA_964509445.1 uncultured Planctomycetaceae bacterium | reverse complement strand
CCTCCCGCGTCAGGCGGCGCCGTCGGACACGGCGAGCGCCCCGGCCCGCTCGCTGCGCGTCGAGCTGGGGACGACGGACGCCCCCGCGACCGCGATCGAGGAGCCGGTCGCGCGCGCGTCCACCGACACCTTCTGCCCCGCGCACCTCGTCGACGACACCGTCGCGCAGCATCGTGCGCGCGCGTCGCGGCGCCACGTCGACCTGCAGACGACCTTCGGGGTCCACGTGCCGGAGCTCGTGCAGGGCGAGACCGCCGGCGTGAAGAAGGCGCTCGACGTGCTGCTCGTCAACGCGCTCGCGAACGCCCAGGGCGGCACGGTGCGCACGCGCGTCTCGCGCGTCCCGAACACGGAGCTCCTGCGCTTCGAGGTCTCCGACGAGGGAGGCGGAATCCCCTGGGGCGACCAGCCCGCCGTGCAGGAGGCCATCGACGGCGCGACCGACGCGGCGGACCACGGGCTGCCGCTCGCCACGGCGCTCGCGCATCGCATGGGCGGTGACCTCGGCTTCGAGAGTCAGCCGGGAGCGGGCAGCCGCTTCTGGTTCACGGCCGCCTGCCAGGGGCAGGCCACGGCCCTGAGCACGCGCTGACGGTCGCCCGCGGAGAGCGGATCCCCTAAGCTCCGGCGCATGCCGGGTCCGCTCTCCGCCCTCGACTGGAGCATTCTGGTCGGGTACGTCGTCTTCGCCACCTGGGTCGGCGTACGCCTCTCGAAGCGCGCGAGTCAGAACGTCGACGAGTTCTTCCTCTCCGGACGCTCGCTGCCCTGGTGGATCGCGGGCACCTCGATGGTCGCGACGACCTTCGCGGCGGACACCCCGCTCCTCATCACGGGCTGGGTGCGGGACGAGGGCATCTGGAAGAACTGGGTCTGGTGGTGCCTCGCGATCAACGTGTCGCTGCAGGTGTTCCTGTTCAGTCGCTGGTGGCGCCGCGCCGGCGTGATGACCAAGGGCGAGCTCGTCGAGCTGCGCTACCGCGGCCGCGGCGCCTCGGCCCTGCGCGCGACGCTGGGCCTACTGCACTCGGCCGTGCTCAACACGCTGACGATCTGCTGGGTGATGCTCGCCGCCGGCAAGATCGCGGAGGTCCTGTTCGAGGTCGACCGCTGGGTCGGGATGGGCATCGCCTGCGTGATCGCGATGGGCTACTCGCTGCTGGCGGGCTTCTGGGGCGTCGTGCTCACGGACCTGGTGCAGTTCGCGATGGCGATGGTCGGCGCGATCGCGCTGGCCTGGATCTCCTGGACCGCCGTCGGCGGGATCGACGCGGTCCAGGCGGCGATCGACGCGGGCACGATCGCCTCGGAGCGCGTCGCGATCCTGCCGGGCGCCGGCGAGGCGTCCGCCGCGTTCGTGGTGTACCTCAGCGTACAGTGGTGGGCGTTCGAGGGCGTCGACGGCTCCGGCGTGGGCGTGCAGCGCATCTCCGCCTCTCGGGACGAGCGCCACGGGCTGCTCGGGCTCCTGTGGTACAGCGTCGCGCACAACGCGCTGCGCCCCTGGTGCTGGATCCTGGTCGGGCTCGCCTCGCTCCTGGTGCTCCCCCACCTCGAGGTCTCGGCGCCGGTGTTCGCCGGGGAGGCGACGGTGGTCGAGGTGACCGACGAGCACGTCGTGCTCGAGGATGCGACGCAGCGGCACACGATCTCCCTCGCGCACGAGCGCGCCACCGAGGACTGGCACCCGCGCGCGACGGTCGCGGTGGACGCGAAGCTGACGAGCGGTGCCGTCGTCGCCGCCACGGACTCCGAGCTCGCCTACGTCGTGATGATGGTGCGCTACCTGCCGGCGGGCCTGTTGGGACTCGTCGCCGCCTCGCTCCTGGCGGCCTTCATGTCGACCATCGACACGCACGTGAACCTGGCGGCGTCCTACTTCGTGAACGACCTCTACCGCCGCTTCTTCCGCCCGGACGCCGGCGAGCGGCACTACGTCCAGGTCGCCCGCGTCGCGAGCGTCGTCGTGCTGCTCCTGGGCACGGCCCTGGCCACCAAGGCGACCTCGGTCCGCGACCTGTTCATGTTCTTCCTCGCCTTCGGCGCGGGCGCCGGTCCGGTCTACGTGATGCGCTGGCTGTGGTGGCGCGTCCGCGCCTCGACGGAGATCACGGCGATGCTGACCTCCGCGCTCGTGAGCACGTCGCTGACCCTGAAGTGGATCGACCCGACGTGGTCGCTCGGAGCCCTCTCGCCCGGCGGCGAGCTGAGCGATCCCGGACGCCTGGTCGTGGTGGCGGGCGTCTCGCTGGTGGCGGCCCTCGCCTCGATGCTCGTGACCCGAGCGCCGGATCCGGCCACGCTGGTGCCCTTCTACCGCCGCACGCGGCCGATCGGCTGGTGGGGTCCGGTGAAGGAGCTCGCCGGCGTCGACGACGCGACGGCGCGCGCGGAGGTCGGGCCCGCGCTGCTCGGGACGCTGGGCGCGGTCTCCCTCGTCTACGGGACGATGCTCGCGCTCGGCTTCCTCTTCCTGGACCGGGGTGGCGCGCTGGCGATCGCCACGGCGGTCGCCACCGTCGGCACCGTGGCGGTCCTCGTCGCCATCCGGCGCATCACCCGCGACCTCCCGGCGTGATCCAGTTCAAGGCCCCGCGCGAGCGCGATCCGGACGCGCCGAACCTGTTCGCTCCGGGAGACCTCGTGCGCCACAAGCGGTACGGCTACCGCGGTCTGGTCGTGGCGTTCGACGAGACCTGCCAGGCGTCCGAGGCCTGGTACCGCTCGAACCGCTCGCAGCCGGGGCGCGAGCAACCCTGGTACCACGTGCTCGTGCACGACGCGATGCACTCGACCTACGCGGCGGAGAGCAACCTGACCGCGGAGTGGCAGCCGGAGGAGATCCGCCACCCGTGGCTCGAGCACTTCTTCCAGGCCTTCCTGGGCGACCGCTACGTGCGCAACGAGCGGCCCTGGGAGTTCCCGCGGCCCTGACCCGCGCGAGCGCGTCTCAGGCCTGCCGCAGCGCCGCGAGCGCGCGCTCCACGTCGCCCTCGTCGTTGTAGAAGTGGAACGAGGCGCGCAGGTAGCCGGAGCGCACCGCGGCGTCGACCTGCTGCTGGCGAAGCGCCGCCTGGACGCGGGTCGCGTTCGGCACGCGCAGCGCGACGATCGCGGAGCTCTCGTGCTCCTCGAACAGGGGCTCCAGTCCGACGCGCGGCAGCCCCTCGCGGAAGCGCCGCGCCAGCTCCGCGTCCCGGGCGGCGATCGCCTCGAGCCCCAACCCCGCGAGCAGCTCGAGCGACGCCGTCGCGCCCTGCCACACCAGCCAGGGCAGGGACACGTCCAGGAGCGAGGCCTGGGGGCCGCGAGGCTCGAAGGGCCCGCCGTAGTAGTCCGTGTAGGGATCCGCCGGGGTCTTCCAGCTCGGCTGCAGCGGCGCGAGCGACCCGAGGTGCTCTTGCCCGAGCACCAGGAACGCGGCGCCGCGCGGAGCGAGCAGCCACTTGTAGGCCGCGACCCCGAGGTAGTCGATCTCGTCGAGGTCGAGCGCGTGGGCGCCGACCGACTGGGTCCCGTCGACGAAGATCCGGGCGCCCTCGGCGTGGGCCGCCCGGGCGAGGCGCGAGATGTCGCTCCGGAACCCGTTCGCGCTCTGCACGTGGCTGACCGCCAGGAGCGCGACGTCGTCGTCCAGCGCGGCGATCAGGTGCTCCGGGTCGAGTCGGCTGCCGGTGAACGGCACGCGTCGGATCCGGAAGCCGCGCTCCTCCTGCACCCACCAGGGGAACAGGTTGCTGCGGAACTCGTCCTCCCCCACCACGATCGTCGAGCGCCCGCCGCGGCCGGGCGCCGGCAGCGACCAGGCCACCTGCGAGGCGGCGGCGGACAGCGAGTTCACGAACGCCACCCGCTCCGGCCTCACGCCGACGAGCCCGCTGAACAGGCTGCGCGCCTCCTCGGCCCGGTCCTCCCACTCGCGCCAGCTCCCGCTGCCGTCGGCCCAGGCCTCGAGCCCCGCGCGCATCTCCTGCAGCGTCGCGAGCGGCGGCAGTCCGTAGGAGGCGGTGTTCAGGTAGGCGGCGTCCCGGCGCACGCCCGGGAAGCGCTGGCGCACCTGGGTCCAATCGATCGTAGTCGTCGTCGAGCCGGCCAAGGGGGAGGTTCTCGCTGCGTCGGGTTCGAGGTCGGTCAGCGTGGCGCGTCCTCGGGATCCGCGCTGGATCCGCGAGCCGCGCGCACGAAGATCGCAGTCTACCGATGCGCGCCCCGATCCACCGCCGTCCGCTGCGCCCGCTCGCGGCCCTTACTCTCGCGGCCGGGCTGACCCTCGCCTGGGGCTGTCGCGCGACACCACCGGCGAGCCCGCCGCTCGCGGGCCCCCTGCCGAGCGGGACCAGCGTCGAGGGACGACCGATCCCCTACCGCGTGGTCGGCGAGGGGTCGCGGACGGTGCTCCTGCTCGCGACCATCCACGGCGACGAGGCGGCCGGGACGCCGCTGCTCGAGGAGCTCCTGCGGCGCGTGGACGCGGAGGAGCTCCCCTCCTCCGACGTACGCCTGGTGGTCGTCCCCGTCGCGAACCCGGACGGCCGCGCGGCGAACACGCGCCACAACGCGCACGGCGTCGACCTGAACCGCAACTTCCCGGCACGGAGCTTCGACGGATCCGAGCGCCACGGCCCGGCGCCCCTGTCCGAACCGGAGTCCGCGTTCCTGGCCGAGCTGGTCCGCGTCTTCGCGCCGGAGCGGGTGCTCTCCTTCCACCAGCCGGTCGGCTGCATCGACTACGACGGACCGGCCGCCTCGCTCGCGCACGGACTGGCCGCCGTCTCCCCGCTGCCGGTCCGTCGGCTCGGGGGACGGCCGGGCTCGCTGGGGTCGTGGATCGGACGGGACCTCGGGAGACCCATCGTGACCGTCGAGCTGCCGCGCAGCGACGACCGGCGCGCACCGGAGGAGCTCTGGCGCCGCTACGGGGCGCTGCTCCTCGAGGCGCTGCGCTGACTCACTGCCAGCGGAAGATCTTCAGCGCGAGGCCGATCGAGAGCACGCCCCAGAAGAGCTGCACCCCGAGCTGCGGCAGGACCGCGGTGATCCCGACGCCGTCGATCATCAGCGCACGCAGCGCGTCGTTGAGCCCGGTCAGAGGCAGCAGGCGCAGCACGCCGTGGGTGACGTCCGGGAACCGCTCGTAGGAGAAGAAGACCCCCGAGCCCAGCCACATCGGCATCATCACGAGGTTCATCAGGCCCGAGACCGCCTCGATCGTCTTGGCGCGCGAGGCGACCAGGATGCCGATGCCGGCGAAGACCGCGGCGCCGACCACGGCGACGACGCCGAAGTCCAGGAGGTTGCAGCGGAAGGGCACGTCCAGGGCCCAGGCACCGATTGCGACGAGCGCCACGAGCTCCATCGCGAGGAACACCAGCCGCGAGAGCAGGAAGCTCAGGAAGAAGGAGCTCTTCTTCATCGGCGTGACGATCATGCGCTTCAGGAACTTCCGGCGGCGCACGTCGGCGATCGCGAAGCCGACGCCCCACATCCCGGTGCCCATCAGGTTCATGCCGAGCAGCCCGGGGAACAGGAAGTCGACGTAGCGCGACCCCTTCTCCTCCATCGGCTCGATGCGCACGGTCGCCGCGCGGTCCGGGTTCGCCGCCAGCTCCAGCGCGCGCAGGATGCGCACGCGGGCGTTCTGAGCCTCCGGGCGCCCCTCGTCGAGATGCAGCGTGGGCACCTCCTCGGCCGAGGCGGCCGGATCCACGAGCACGTCGACGGCCGCCTTGCGCAGCAGGCGGCGCGCCTCGTCCCGATCCTCGAAGCGCTCGACGTCGAGCGCCGGATCGATGGCCAGCGCCGCGGCCACGCGGTCCGCGCCCGGTCCCTCGAGCACGCCGATCGGGACCTCCACCTCGCCGCCGGAGCGGAACGCGAAGCCCAGCACGGCGGCCAGGACGAGCGGGAACACGAACACCCAGAAGATCGCCTCGGGTTCGCGCAGGAACAGGTTCACGCGCATGCGCGTGAGCTCGACCAGCTGCTTCGGTGCCTTGTCCTTCACGAGTCGTCCCTCAGCTGTTTGCCGGTCATCGAAACGAACACGTCCTCCAGGGTCGCCTCGTGCATGGAGAGCCCGTCGATCTTGAGCCCCTCGGTCCGCGCGTGCTCGAACAGCCCGGTGATCGCGGCCTGGGAGTCGGACACGGAGAGGCGCACGGTCCCCTCGGTGCCGATGACCTCGACGACGCCGGCGAGGCCCGCGAGGGTCTCCTCCGCGATCGGCCGGTCCGCGTAGAACTCGATCACGTTCTCCGCCTGGAGGGACGCGATGATCTCCGCGGGCGACCCCTCGGCGATGATCTTGCCGCGGTCGACGATCACCAGGTCGTCGGCCAGTCGCTCGGCCTCCTCCATGTAGTGCGTCGTCAGGATGACCGTGCCGCCGCCCTGCTTGAACGCCTCGACGATCTCCCACACGCGACGGCGCGCCTGCGGGTCGAGGCCCGTGGTCGGCTCGTCGAGGAACAGGACGCGCGGGTGCGAGAGCAGCGCGCAACCGATCGCGAGTCGCTGCCGCTGTCCGCCGGACAGCTTGTTCACGAAGGCCTCGCGCTTCTCCGTGAGCCCGATCGTCTCCAGCACCTCCTCGAGGTCCCGCCCGTCCCGGTAGAAGCTGCGAAAGAGCCGCAGGAGCTCGATCGCCTTCACCTTGTCCTGGAAGTCGGTCTCCTGCAGCTGGACGCCGATCGCCTCGCGGATCTCCGCGGCGTTGGCGTCCCAGGTCATGCCGAGGATCTCGACCTCGCCCTCGTCCGGGCGCTGCAGACCCTCGAGCATCTCGGTGGTCGCCGTCTTGCCGGAGCCCTTCGGACCGAGCACGCCCAGGCAGGTGCCCGTGCGAACCTCGAAGTCGATCCCGTCGACGGCGACCAGCTCCCCGAAGCGCTTGCGCAGCCCGCGGACGCGGACGGCGCTGCTTCCCTCTCCTCCAGATCCCGCAGCAGTCATCGCCGCGGCATTCTAACGAGCGAATCAGCCGTCGCGACGACCGGGCTTCGCGGTCGGCGTGAGGGTTCCGTCTCCCAGGAGCCGCAGCGCCCCCGCCAGCTGGTCCGTGGCCTGGGTCAGGTGGTCGAAGTCGATGCGCTCCGCCTCGTCCTCCCAGGGGTTGCGCTTCGCGTCCGGGGGCGAGGAGAACACCCAGTGGGCGGGGATGCCGAGGCGCGTGAGCGACCTGTGCGGGCCGCGCTTGTCGAACAGCTTGTCGTCGTAGGGGTCCTGCACGAACCGCAGCCCGCGGCTGGTGAGCCCCTGCGCCAGGTCCGACCGGCCGCTCCCCGTCAGCATGACGGTGCCGGCGGACGCCTGCGCGATGTCGCGCAGCCCGAGCCCGTCGACCGAAAAGCCCGCCACGACCCGCTCCAGCGGGAACGGGGGCTCCTCGACGAAGCGCTTCCAGCCGAAGCGCAGCTTGGGCGTCCCGGTCGTGAAGACGAACGCGAGGGTACGCTTGTTGTCCCCGGCGGCGGCCCGGAGCCGCGCGAGCTCCAGCAGTGCGGCGAGCGTGCTCGCCTGGTTCGCGCCGTTGCGGACGCGGTCCTCCTGGTCGAGACGTGCGCCGATCCCGGCCTCGCCGAGATGGTCGTATCCCGCCTGCAGGAGCACGATCTCGTCCGCCAGCTCCGGATCGGTCCCGGGCAGGAGCGCGATCACGTTCGCCTCGTCGACCTCTGTCCGACGCTCCTCGACGAAGAGCTGCACGGACTTGTACCCCTTCCAGATCAGGTTCTCGCGCATCGGCCCGCGCATCGTGACGACCTCGCAGGCGGCGACCGGATCGTCGTCGAACAGCGCCACGCGCGGCGGCGGCGCGCGCAGGACGCCCTGTTCCTCGGAGCGGCCGAGCTGCAGGTCCAGGCCCCAGCCCTCGGCCTTGCCCTGCCCCCACATCGCGAGCCACTCCGAGCGCTCGACCGGGTTGCAGCGGAAGAACACCGCCTGGTCCGGCTGCGCGGTCTGCGGCAGGTCCTCCTCCTCGACGACGCGCAGGATCGGAAGGTCCGCGGTCGACTGGGCGGGTCCGCGCAGCACGAGGTTGAAGTCGACGCCGTAGAGCGCCTCGACCTGTTCGCCGGCGTTCGTGGTGAACACCACGCGCGGGGCGCTCAGGTGCTCGCGCAGCACGACCGGGATCGTCTGGCGGAAGGAGCCGTCCGCGGCACCGCCCACGAGCCCCGCCTTCTCCAGCTCCGCGATCAGGTAGGCGGCCGCGGCGCGGCTGCCCTCGGTCCCGGCCTGACGCCCCTTCCAGTCGTCCGAGGCGAGCGTGCGCACGTGGCGCTCGAGCGCCTCCTGGGAAGCCGAGGCGCCGTCCTGGGGCGCGGCGAGCGAGCAGGTGAGGAGGAGGAGAAGCAGCATGGGGTCGGAGAGAGGGTGGGAAGGGCCCGCATCCTGACCGGGCCTTTGGAGAGCGTCCAGCGGCGGGCGCGCTCCACGCGTACGAACCGATGTATCGGCCGTTGGAGCCGGCCGGGCGCTGCCCGGGCGCCGGAACTTTCTCGGGATCGGCGCCAAGAAGGCCCGCCCTGGCCCGTTCCTCGGGGCAGACCGCCCGTGCCCATGCCTCGACCCACCTCCGACCGCGACTGGATCCGCCCGCTGCTCCTCGAGCAC